>JBAQHC010000584.1:0-5630 GCA_049288095.1 Alphaproteobacteria bacterium
GCCGAGCGTTCGATCGAAGCCCTCTGGAAAGCCATCGGACGCATCATCGATCTCTTCCCGCCGAACGAATGCGACAACTTCTTCAAACACGCCGGATATGGACGCGATTAAGTGGAAATTGCTCTAGGTTTTCTTGTCCGAGCAGAGCGAGGCTAGAAAACCTGCCATCCTCCGACTTGATCGGAGGGCCCAGAGTGCAATTGAGGAAGCTGTCACCATAATTCACCGTAATTCCGAACGGGAAAGGACCGCGCCCAAGGGCGGCCGCCACGATCTTGGGTGACTGGGGCCTTTGGGCGCCTATTCGGCCGGTTCCTTTAGTGCCTCTAGCACCATGTCCAGGTAGGGCAGAGCCGCAGGGTCCCGCTCTTTGAAATAGCTCGGCCCGTGTTCGGGCAGCCAGACCCTTTCGACATACAGAATAAAGTGAGGTAGGCCGGCGTTCTCATATTGGTTGGCCGGGAACTGGCATCCGTTCGGGAATTTGTGCATGTACTTTTTGGTTTTGTATATCGCGCTTGGATAGTGCTCCTTTAGCCAGTCAGAGAACCTACGTTCTACACTTCCGTCAGGACGCATTAATTTGCCGTCCAATGCTTGCTCAGGCATCACGTATCCGACCTTCTCAAGTCGTCCGTACACTCTCATGAACAGCTCATTAATTACGGAAAAGTATCCGGGAGATACACTGTCGAGGTTCAATAAGAAGCGCTGAACAAAATCGGGGTACTTTGCCATCACGCATCCCTGAGTATTAGTTGTGCTCCGGGGATGATGCACGCCTCCGTTTAATTCGGAGTTGAGTTTGATGGTTTACAGTTGCTGACTCACACGACAACAAAACAAAGGCCCCAAACGCCGGGCCTAGTGCCTTTGTTTTTGGGTGTCGGGATTACAGCCCCGCCAGCTTCAGGCCCGCGTTGAGGGCGATGAACAACGCCGCCCCTGCAACCGCCGCTAACGTATACAGCCCGATCAGTGTGTTCCCGTTGACGAGCCGCTGCCACAGTGACTCATCGGACCGCTCACCTGTATCAGGCATTATTCTCGCCCATCGAAAGCCATCCGAAATCCATATCAACGCTAGTGAAACTATGAATGTACCCAGAACAACGAGGCCTGAAACGGATACAGCCCTCAAGATAGGTATTCGATTCGCTTGTGTACCGATGATGAGTGCAATCCCTCCTATGATTGTAAGTCCAACTGGGCCTCTCGGAATTAGCATCCAACTTGCCAACCGCCGCCACCATGGCCGCTTATCTTCGGGATTCATAAAGAAGACTGCCCATATGTAACGCAACAGCTCATAAAATATCACTCCTGCGATTGGGAACGCTGCCATCAACATGTTGGAGGGAGCATCGGTCAAAGGCACGGTCCCAGATGCAACGCCGGAAATGATAGCAATGGCCATGCCGGAAAGCAGGCCAAACATGCCTCTCAGAATGCGACCCCCGCTAAGGTACATTCTGGAGTCGGCGCTGAAGTAAAGCCACAACAGAACCACCACGTCTTTCCAGTGTGGATAGAGTTGCAGGTCTATCGAAAAGAAGGCACCCAAACGCGCGAGTATGCTTGCGAGCGGTGTTTCCGCCCAATTGAATACGTATCCAATCAATTGATGATAGAAATCCAACATTGTCTGGAGCGGCGCAGTCCACCCGATTTCAATTCCGCGATTGATAAGCATCACAAGCGACAAGCTCCCGGCCGCAATGCCGAGCCACTTAACGACGCTCCCAACACCCTTGAGCATTCCCTGTCACTCCCCCTTGCAGACACCCGAGTAGAGCCGACCCGTCCGCTCGCAATCCTCTTTCACTAGGCCAGACGCGATCATCAGCCTACTGATGTCATCGCCATTCGGCAGAGAGCATTGGCCGCTGTATCGCGCGGCGTGATAACCGTCGTATTCCTCGAAGCCTCTCTTTTGGCAGCGGAGAGATTTGCCAAGGACCAACGCCTTCAGGTGTTCCGTAGCTTCGGCGTAACCTGGCTGCCCCCACTCCGGCGCCAATACACCCCATAACCGGATTTGAAGGGCGAAGCCTTCGAGATAAAGGCCATCGCCGTCATTGATGCTCTTGACCGGTCCCTCAACAACAGCTTTGCAGTTGTTGACCCCGATTGTCTCCCGATTGCACGAGGGGATTAGACCGAACTGCCAAGCCTCGATACCGGCCAACAGCGCAATGATGGCAAGCAGAACGAGCGTCAGTCTGCGGCTTCTGAGCATTGTCGCCGGTCCCCACCATCCGACTGTCCAACTCTAAGCCCCAAACGCCAACCCCTCAATCCAACGCCAAAACCTGACTATTTGTCCGCCCTGGACATAAGTCAGGAAGTTTGGGGTCAGAGTAAGATCATCTGGCGGCGCGTGCCCTTCTCTGGATTGCCGGGTCAAGCCCGAGGATGACGGGATATGTGGTTCAGGCTGATCGCAATATACTAGAAGCATCATTCAAGGACGTTCATTCAAGAAACGTTTGGGAGGGGTTCAACAATGGCCACCATTGTCATCGTGCACGGCGGCTGGGCGGGCGCCTGGATGTACAAGGACCTGGCGCGCGAGCTGCAGGCCAAAGGCCATGAGGTCTACCGCCCATCGCTCACTGGGGTTGGCGAACGCTCGCATCTGATGCGCGCGGACATCACGCTCGACACCCACATTATGGATGTCGTCAACGTTCTCGAATATGAGGAGCTCACGGACGTGATCCTCGCTGGCCATTCCTCTGGCGGGTTCGTGATCAGCGGCGTGGCGGCGCGCGTGGGCCATCGCATCCGCAAGCTCGTCTACATGGATGCGTTCGTCCCCAAAGACGGCCAGGCGATCGCGCTCGAGCACACGCCGCCGGAGATGCTGATCCGCTTCCTTAAAAGCGGGAGCGAGACGCCTTGGCTGATGCAGTTTGCGGGCTCGCAGCCCAAGGCGGCGCCGCGCCCCGGCGGGACGGTGATCGACTACAAGAAGATCGGCCCGATGCCGCTCTTGACCGCGATTCAAGCCGTGAAGCTCGGCGGCACGGAACATCTCGTCAAGGAGCGCACCTTCATCCACGCCGATCGCGGCGGGCCGTCGCCGTTCACGGCGCTCGCAGAGGAGCTGAGGCGCGATCCCGCGTGGAAAGTGCGCACGATCCACACCGGGCACACAATCGTCGACGAGGACTATGTCGGCTTAGCCCGCATGCTCGATGAGGAAGCGCAGCCGGCCTGAAGAAGGAACAAGAGATGCCGCGCAATCCGGTGACCTTCGATGTTGCGCGTTCGATCGGCGCGAAACTTCCCGATGTGGCAGCGACTGCCGGCAAGCGAATGGCCCTGAAAATCAAAGGGCGAATCTTGGCGTGTCAAGCCATCCACAAGTCTGCCGAGCCTAACTCGCTGATGGTTTGCATCGGATCCAAGAGGCGTGATGCGCTTTTGGCGGAAGATCCAGATGCCTGCTATCTCACCAAGCACTACGAATCTTCCCCCGTTATTCTTGTTCGCTTGTCTCGGATCAGTCGCACCTTTTTACGTGCGCTCTTGGCGGAAGCGTGGGAGTTCGTTCGGAGTGACGTTAAGTAGTTCCATGCGCCTAACCCGTCGTTGCCGCGGCCCGGATTACGGGGACCGCTTCCGGCGGTGTCACCGCCAATGGCGTGTTCTCGCACTATCTGGAAAATCAGCTCCCATTCGGTGGCGTCAACGGAAGCGGGATGGGCAGCTATCACGGCTATTTCGGCTTCAAAGCCTTCTCCCACGAGCGCGCCGTTTATCTGCACCAGTAAGCCTAGCTGAGAACTATCAGCTGATCTGACATCAATGCGAATTTCAATGGCGGCTCACGCCCCGGTTCGCGACATAGCCACTCGCTGCTGACGCGGACAGCTGCCAGTCCGCTTTTAGCAAGACTGAGATCGCCGCCGGATGATGGCGCAAATGGGCCGTAAGACGGTCTGTACCTTTCTCGATTGCGCCGCTCGATGTGGTAACCTTCTTACCTACGCGGGGCGGGCATGACGCAAACAACAGAAGAGGGGAAGCCGAGGCCTGACTGGCTGATTGTCGGCAAGGCTGTCAATTGGATTAGTCTTGTGCTGGGCGGCATCTCACTCGTTTCATTGCTCTGGCGTGGCTTCCACTTCGGGCTCTCGATCCCCCTACGTGATTTTCTGGCATATTACGTTCAACTTAAGGCGCTCGCATTCGGGTGGCTTGAGCCGTACCTCAACGGCGCCCTTGCGTTGCTGCCGTTGCACCTGCCGAAGCTGCATTCGGTGTGGAGAGATTTCTTCATCCTCTTCGGAATCGTGGTTTGGCCTATGTGCATTCTGGTTATGCGGGAAGGTTCTTGGACAGCCGCAGTCCTGGGACTCTTGTCATGGATTTGCGCTTCGGTTTTTATGGGATTGAGGCTGCATCCGGGCGTGGACTCCTGGCTCTTAGTCGAAACTTGCCTTGCGGTGCTTGCGCTCGCCGCACTTAACATCGGTTATGGATGGATTTTAGAGCTTCTCGCAAAGCGAAGAGGCATCGAAGATCGGACGGGACAGAAAATTCGTCGGCTCGGCCTTCGCGTCCTTGAAGTATTCTCTGCGGGCCTGGTTTTTCTCGGTCTGAACGCGGTGTTGAGAGCGTTAGGCCTATAGGCCGTGCATAGCTTCTTTTGATTGAGCATCTTGACCAGCTTCGCCGCAACGGTCTTGAGGTCGTCCACAGCCACACCTTACGGCGCGTCGATGGTCTGACGCCCGAGGACCGCTCGGGAGTTTCGCGGAATCAGCCTACGCGACGCAACCCAATCAACGTTGCACTTCGCCTTGCGGTAGAGTCGCAAAATGTCGCGGATGCGCCTCAGACTCAGGATGTTGAATCTCGGTGACCTGACGGCCGGTTCTTTCCGATGTGGTCGCGCGCCTAATTATGCAGCATTCGGTGCGATCGCCTGCGCGGCGACCGATGAATCTTGGGTTGCCGCAACCGAATGAATTCTCAATGTTGAGGCGTCGTCTGTAACTGCGTTATTGCCGCCCGCGCCCGCCATGATCTTTGCCGGTTCCGACAGCATATTCTCGCGGGCACCCACGAGAGTCTTGCTCATCGTGTCGAGGGTGAGCCTTTCACCGGTCCTGCTTTCGAAGGTGACGACGTTGTTCACTGCAACGACGACTTTGAGGCTATAGCGCGTTTGGGTCACGCCACCATAGAACGTCTCGATGTCGTACAACCTTCCGACTCTGAATGGCACCGGGCGCTTGAGCATTTGACATCCTTGCGTGGAGAACTTCGGCTTGGGCCAATCTCCGTTAGGATTAACCTGGGGTTAGAGGTGGCCGCGCATTTCCTGTGCATGTCTTGGGCCGAAACCGCGGTGACCAGGTGTCATCAAGACCTTCGATGCAAATGCCGCTTCGAGATCGGGAATTATCCCCCCGCGGAACGGGAACTGGCACCGAGCGTTACTGCTTACCCGTTCAGCATTTCAACGACATGCTCAACAAGTGACTGGCACAGACGCTCGACTGTTTTCAACCAGGGGCTCAGCGACATGTTGGTCGTATCCAGATCGAACTCCTCGAAACGAAGGATCATAGCACATCATAGCATTTCTCCGAGACCTCTGCAGAGAAGCTCCAGAC
>JBAQHC010000585.1:0-2321 GCA_049288095.1 Alphaproteobacteria bacterium
ACATCCCTGCTGAAGCGAGCCGGTAGAATACAGTATTGAGATCATAGCGGCCCGCCAGGACCGACGCTCGACCATCGGCGAAGTTGTATTGAAGCCAAGCCTCGTAAAGCGTGAGGTCGGGTGCGGCGGCGATGTTGCTGATGCCTTGTGCATCACCGACAAGGGAGTCGGGCGCGCCGCCATGGATGTTCAAGGTATCAAGAAATAGGGTTGCACCCGGCATGGCAAGAGTGCGATCGCCGTCGACTGTCAATTGCAGGTGAGCATTGCCGGTATAGGTGGTTCCTTGCCTCGCACCGCCGCTTAGGTTTGAGGCGAGGTCTCCTTCGTACGAAATCGTCGTCGTGACGCCCGCACTCGACAGGTCGGATTTCACGTTGTCCCAGCGTTCGAGTAACGAGTTCGCCGCGAGCGCGCTGCGAGAGAGAGTCATCGCAAGCACCGAGAGCGCGATGGTCGGCAATCGAGAAAGATCGACGGCCATGTTCCGGCTCCGCTTGTCGCTGCTCCCTTAGACATACTACTCGACCTGTAGTTGAGCTGGCGCGCCGGGTTGCGAGCTTGTTCCCGCCACTATCACGAGATAGCGGCGCTGCGCCCTTGCGACGCCATGTACAATTTGCCTTATCGGGCCGACGGCATTGACGATCGCGGAACCGGCGGGATTTGTCGTAAACGTCGACAAGGGTTCGAGCGCGCCCTTTCCATTCGGCCAAGAGGAAAGCGCCAGCACGTAGGATTGCTTCGGTTCGAGCCCAGTGACGGATGCCTGAAGCACCTGCGAGAGACCCTGGTCGAATAGCGCAACGCTGGTAGGAGCTTCGCCTTTCGAGCCGATCGGCGCGAGCTTTAGATGCACTGCCATCCCGGCAATGCCGAGCGGTTGCAGGTTTTGCAGGCCGTCGCCATCGGTCACCGCATTGGAAACATAGGCAATGGCTTGAGGTGCCTGGCCAATCGGAATGGTGGCGATCACTTTGTTTGTGAGCGTATCGATCGCGGCAAGCTCATCGGCATTCTCGAGCCCGACATAGACGCGCGTACCGTCGCCCGAGGGCCAGACACCGTGCGGCAGGTTGCCCACCGGAATCGTAGCGATTTGCTCGAACGTGTCGGTGCGGAACACTTTGACCTGATTGAGCCCGCCCACCGTGACGTAAGCGACGGTGCCGCTGGCGTTGCGCGCGAAGTTGACGTGATTCGTGATTGGCCCGGTATCAATCGTCTTGATCAGAGCGAACGGCGGCCGGGCGGCGAACACCTGGGTCTTGCCGACATCTTTCAGCGTAAACCAGACCTGGGTTCCATCCGGTGTTGCCGCGATGTTGGGGCAGAAGGGACTCGCTTGCGTTACGCGCCCGACGATCTTGTGATCGGTGATCGAAACGATGTCCGTCTCCGGATTGAAGGATGAGCAGACATAGCCGTACTTGCCGTCCGGCGAGAAAATTTGCATTCCGGGTCCGGCAGCCACTTTGATGCGCGTCTTCTCTTCGAAAGACTTCCCGTCAAGTACGGCGACGTAATCCTCGCCGCGCACGGTGACCCAGACTTCCTTGCCATCAGGCGTGAAGAACACTTCGTGAGGCGCGCGGCCGACGTAGGTGACGTGCTTGATTCCGTTGGTCGTCGTGTCGATGAACGCGACCGAGTTCGTTCCGATCGATACGACGGCAAGGGTTTTATGGTCGGGCGAAAAGCCCATCCCGTGCACGAGCACCTGGCCGCGATAGAGCGGGCTCAGGTTTCCGGGCTGGGGATCGCCCAGGCGAATGACGCCCAAGAGTCTATTGTCCGCCGGATCGGTTACAGAAACGGTGTTAGAGAATTGTTCGGCAGCATACACGCGATCACGATGACTTATCGGAACATCTGGCTCGCTTGCCGAGCCCGGCGCTTGGCCGGCCCAGCTCTGAGTGGCAAGAATTGTGCTGGCGGCGAGCGCAGCAAACACCCTGATGCGGTTCATTCTGGCCTCCTATCGCACATTCATGCTGGCGGGTATCGCTTTTGGTACGTTTCGCGGCGATCGAGAGTGGGACATTTGCGGCAGTGATGTGGGTGATGGCATTGAGGGTGGCAGAGGCTCCCCCACGGCAAGTCGCATCACGGCAATTTCTTGTTGTTGGGTAACGATGATCTCTTGAGCGAGTCGTTTGAGCTGCTCGTTGTGTCCGTATTTCAAAACCGCGATCGCCATGTCGATAGCACCTTGATGGTGCGGCACCATCATTGCGACGAAGTCCCTATCGATATCACCGGAAGGCTTGATAGCCATGCCGTCCATCATCTTTTTCATTGCAGCGTCGTTCTCGTTGAGA
>JBAQHC010000586.1:0-1759 GCA_049288095.1 Alphaproteobacteria bacterium
CTTGCCCGCACCGCCGATGTTGCCAGCGTTGCGCTTGTCCACGTGCTTATTCTTCTCCTTGCCGCCAATGTAGGTGGTGTCGGCTTCGACAATCTTACCCTCGCCACCCAAAGGACCAAGCGAGCCGTCCTTCATGGCTTCACGTATACGCTGGGTGAGGAACCAAGCGGTTTTCATGCTGCACTCAAGCATCCGCTGAATTTGGCGGGTACTGATGCCCTTCTTGCTGGCGCACATCAGGTAAATGACCTGAAGCCAAAGATGCAGCTTCAAATGGCTGGACTCAAAGATGGTGCCCATTCGGACGGTGAATGGCTTGCGGCAGTCCTTGCACTTGTAGAGACCTGGACGGGTGCTCTTACCTTGCAGGAGGGTCGAGTTATCGATAGCGCCGCAATGCGGACATACGCGACCGTCCGCCCAAAGATGCGCCTCGACGTAAGCGAAAGCCGCCTCCTCGTTCTGAAAATGCTCGGCAGAAAGAACAGACTTGGCCATCGGAATCTACTATGACCAATAATCTACAGATTGAGGCTTGGTATGTCAAGTGTAACGTTGCCCCCGCAAGGGGGAGGCTGAAACCAAAAACGTGTTCCCCATGCCGCCGACAAGCCACGGGTGTCAATGTGGGGCGAAATCCTTATATTTTGGGGCGAGACTTGAACCGGGCGCGCCCTTGCGGCACGTCCTAGGGCCCGGGGCTTAGAAGCCTGCGCCGTTGGCCGCGCCCCTGGCTGTGAGGAGAATTCCGATGGGTGGCCTTAGTTTCTGGCACATTCTGATCGTCGCGCTACTGGTTGTCGTGTTGTTCGGCAGCAACAAGATTTCGGGCCTGATGGGCGATGTTGCGAAGGGCATCAAGGCTTTTAAGAAGGGCCTCGCTGACGACGAAACGAAGACCGCTGATCCCAAGCAGCTGCAATCGCAAACGGCCCCGCCGATCAGCGAGTCCAAGAAGGATGAAACGCGCGCCTCCTAGGCGAAGCGAAGGGCGACGCTATGCCGGGTTTTGGCTGGATGGAGCTGTTGATTGTCGCGGCGCTCGCCATCGTGGTGGTGGGCCCGAAAGACTTGCCCATTCTCATGCGCACCATCGGCCGTTTCGTCGGCAAGGCGCGCGCCCTTGCCCGCGAGTTCCAGGAAAGCTTCGAAGAGATCGCCCGCGAGGCCGAGCTCGAGGAGCTTCGCAAGGAGAACGAAAAGCTGCGCGCGCTCACCTCGAACGTTATGAGCGGCATGACCTCTGCCATTCAGCCCGGGCCCTCTGCCGCCGCGCCGATGGCGGCAATTGTCGATGAGGCGAAGCTTCGCGAAACTACAAATGCCGAAGTGCTCGCTAAAGACGGCGCAGTGAAACCGGCCGAGGCTTTGGTGCAAGAGCCGCTCGCAGCGGGCGGCGTTGCAGGCGAGGAAGCCAGCAATGTCACGCCGCTGCGTGGCGTTCACGGATGAGCGCGCAGCCTGATAACCAGCAAGCCGAGCCGCTCGATGAAGTCGAGCGTTCGCGTGCGCCGTTGCTGAGCCATCTGATCGAGCTCAGGAAGCGCCTGATCATTTCGTTCATCGCGTTCGCGATCTGCTTCGTCATCGGTTACATCTTCGCCAAAGATATTTATTCGTTTCTGGTCGAGCCGCTTGCGCATGTGCTGAAGGGCCAACCGGGCCGCCATCTCATCTTCACCGCGCTCCAAGAAACGTTCTTCACTTACGTGCATATCGGCATGTTCGCAGGGATTTGCCTCTCGTTCCCGATCATTGC
>JBAQHC010000587.1:0-8859 GCA_049288095.1 Alphaproteobacteria bacterium
GCCCCGCACCGCGATACGCATCAACCGCCATGGTGTTGGTGAAGACGCCGCGCACGCGGCCATAAACCGCCGGCACTTTGTAAGCGCCGCCCCAGACAGCAGCCGCGCCGACGCCAATGAACGCCCCGAACTCGCTCTGATAAGCGCCGAGATCGGAGTAGTTGTCGATTTCGAGCGCGAGAATGCGCCCGTCCTTGTCAAGCGCGAGCCGCGCTTTGCCCTCAAGATCGCGGCCATGACAATCGGCCAGAAAGCTTTCGGAGCGGTCCGAGGTCCATTTCACGGGCCGCTTCACGAGGCGTGCAGCCGCGCACACCATCGCATATTCGGGATAGGTGAAGAGCTTCATGCCGAAGCCGCCGCCGACATCCGTGGTGATGACGCGCAGCTTGTCTTGCTTGATGCCGAGGATCGCGGCGACATTTGCCTGCACGCCATTGGCGCCCTGCGTTGTCGCGCGCAGGCTGTATTGATCAGAGCCCGGATCGTAGGCGCCGACGGCGGCGCGCGCTTCCATCGAAAGCGCGATGACGCGGTTCTGGTGCGTCGAGGCTTCTGCAACAAAAGCGGCCTTGGCGAATGCTTCTTGCACGGCCTTCTTGTCACCGGCTGCCCAGTCATAAACGAGATTGCCCTTCACCTCGTCCCAAACAAGCGGCGCGCCCGGCGCAATTGCGGCCGCCATGGTTCCGACCGCCGGCAGCTCCTCGTAATCGATATTCACCAACTCGGCGGCATCGCGCGCATGCACAAGCGTGTCGGCAACAACGAACGCGATCGGCGCGCCGACATAGCGAACGCGGGTCCCCGCGAGGATTGGCTGTGGGGTCTTGGGAAGCGCGAGAGGAACGCCGTCGCCCTCGGGCAAGCCGCCCATGGATTGCAAGTTTCCGACACCCGCGGCTGCAAGATCCTTCGCCGTCACCACGGCGAGGACACCCGGCATTTTGAGCGCCTCGGAGGCATCGATCTTGCCCAGCTTGGCGTGGGCATGCGGCGAGCGGACGACATAGCCATGGGCTTCATTCGGGAGCTTGATGTCGTCCGTGAATTGGCCGCTGCCGGTCACGAACCGAACATCTTCCTGGCGCTTGATCGATTGGCCGGTTCCGAACTTCATGGCCGTCCTCGCTAAATTGGGTGAGAGCTCTCCTTGTAGCGCCTCCGCCCTGCGTTTCAAAGCAGCGGCCGGAGGAGCGATGCAGCCCATCCGCCCGCAGCTGCAAAGATCACGACGGCCCAGGGCGGCGAGCGCCACACGGCGAGCAAGAGTAGAGCGATCAGCGCCAGCGCAAAATCGAGCGGCCCACTCACCGCGCTAGTCCACACCGGCGTGTAGAGCGCGGCGAGCAATAGCCCAACGACAACTGCGTTGATACCCATGAGCGCGTTTTGAACGGGCTTCACGGTTCTGAGGCGGTCCCAGAACGGCAAGAAGCCGATGACGAGCAGAAAGGACGGCGCAAAGATCGCGACAAGACAGATGAGTGCGCCGAGCCAGCCATTGGGCTCAGGCCCCATTGCCGCGCCCAGATAGGCGGCGAAAGTGAAGAGCGGCCCGGGCACCGCTTGCGCTGCGCCATAGCCCGCGAGAAAAGAGTCATTGTTGATCCAGCCGGGTGGCACAACCGCTGCCTGCAACAGCGGCAAAACAACGTGGCCGCCGCCGAAGACCAGTGCACCGGCGCGGTAAAAGCGATCAACAAGCGCGAGCGTTTGCGAATGGGTCGATCTCGCGATCAGCGGCAACCCGGCCGCGAGCGCGATGAAAATCACGAGCGCGAGGATCGCGAGCGTCGGGCTGATCTTGACATCGAGCGATGCAGTTTGCGCACGCGCCTCTGCTCGAAGAAGCGCAAGACCAACCAACGCGCCCGCGCCAATGAGTGCGACCTGCGCAAGCGGAACGGGCCATACGAGCATTACGCCCGCCGCTAGTGCGGCGATCGTGGCGCGCTTGGCATCAGGGCACAACCTCTGCGCCATTGACCAGACGGCTTGCGCAACGACTGCGACAGCAGCGATCTTCAAGCCGTGCAGCGCACCACCGGAAAGATCGGCATGCGTGGCCGTCAATCCGTAGGCAAACAACGTCAGCGCAATTGCCGAGGGGGTAGTGAAGCCGAGCCATGCGGCAAGCGCGCCGGGCAACCCCGCTTTCACCAAGCCGATCGAGAGTCCGAGCTGGCTCGATGCCGGACCGGGCAAGAATTGGCACAACGCGAGAAGATCGCCGTACGCGCCCTCTTCGATCCAACGCCGCCGCTTGACGAACTCCTCGTGAAAATAGCCGAGATGCGCAACCGGCCCGCCGAAGCTCGTGAGCCCCAAGCCCAGGAAAGCAATGAAGACGTCAAACGGCGAAACGCGCTGCGCAGGGATCGAATTTGCGCGCGTATCGTCCAATAGCTTCTCCGGGTGCTTAGGCGTGTGGCGGTGGCGGCGCAGTATATTGTGACAGATTCGCCAAGCCCAGCTCGGCTTCTATTTCGCCGATTTGTATGACGGCTTTATCAAAGCCGTCGCCGCCAAACTGCTGTTTCTCGATGTCCTCGAATTGATCGCCCAATTCGTCGAGTTGCTTCGCAGTGAGGGCCTCTTTCCACGCCGGAAACACGATCGTGTCTTCGCGCGCCGCATGGGCGCGATACATCCGCACGAATGTCGCTAACGCACCCGAGAGTGCTTTGGCATCGATTGACGAGTCTTTAGCGCCACTCGTGACTTGAAGAATATAGTTCGTGATTTCGCGGCCGCGATTGTGCTGCGCGAGCAAGATGTCCGGCAATGCCGCGGCCGGCCCACCCGCCTTCTTTACAACCGGGAAGATGTGCGCTTCTTCCAGCTTCCGCTCGTGATAATCCTCGCCGAAGGTTTGAAACAGCTTGGCGGTGCGATTGAGCGCTGCCGGATCGAACGCCCCCGTTCCGGCCTTCAGCCGATCGGCAACCTCGGTGTAGACGATCAACGCGCGGCGCAGGATACCGTGCTCACGCATCAGATCTTCAACTGCACCGACCTCCTTCTCTTCTTCGGCTTCTGCAACCGCTGTCACGAGCGCGCTCGCGGCAACGCCGATGCCCGCGGAGAGAAGGAGACGGCGCCGGTTCAACTGTAATTCGCTCACGAGGTTTCTCCTTTTAACGGCGATAGCTCGGATCGATGCGATCGAGCTTTCGCAGCATCGCGGGCCAGATCATCTCAGGCGCGCGCTTATCGAAATCGGACCGTGCGAACCCAGCCGCCTTTTCCGGCACGCCCTGGTTCGGCATCGAAAGCTTGGCGCCGCCCGCTTGCGCGCGGGTTTGCATCGCACATGCACGCTCCAAGTGCCACATCCTGAGCCACGCCGCTGCGCAATTGCGGCCAATGGCGAGCGTGCCGTGATTGCGCAGGATCATGACGGTGCTCACAGGACCCAGATCTTCGACCAGCCGCACGCGTTCATCCATGTCAACGGCAATACCCTCATAGTCATGATACGCGACCTTGCCGATCACCATCGCATGCTGTGAGATCGGCAGCAGGCCCTGCTCTTGTGCCGCAACGCCAACGCCCGCTTCCGTGTGCAGATGCATCACGCAATGCGCATCCTCGCGTCCCATATGCACCGCGCTGTGGATGACGAAGCCAGCGGGATTGATGCCATAGGGCGTGTTCAAGACCTTCTCGCCACCCTGATCGATCTTGACGAGCGAGGAAGCCGTAATCTCCTCGAACAACATGCCGAACGGATTGATCAGGAAGTGATGCTCAGGTCCTGGCACGCGCAGTGACAGATGCGTGAACACCAAATCGTCCCAGCCTTCGAACGCGACAAGCCGGTACAGCGCTGCAAGATCAATGCGCAGCTTCCATTCCGCTTCGCCGACCGCGGACCGGACCGAACGCTCGTCAGCAACCGCGCCTACCGTCATCGCTCTCTCCCACGTTTTTTCAAAGCGTGATCCCGGGTCTTCACCTTGTCAAACCCTTGCTGCGTGTCGAATCCTAAAGGACGCGGCGCACCGCTTGCTTCCAGCCCTCATACCGCGCGTCGCGCTCCGCAGCAGTGATGCGCGGGAGGAATGAAGCCTCGGCGCGCCACAGCTTCTCAATCGCGGTGAGATCCTTGAAGAGGCCGGCCTTCAGCCCCGCGAGATAGGCGGCACCGAGTCCGGTCGTTTCCGTTGTCGCCGCACGCACCACCTCAACGCCCGTTAGGTTGGCGAGGCGTTGAACAAACTAGTTGCTCTTGGCCATGCCGCCATCGACCCTGAGCTGCTTGACTGGGACTCCAGTGTCGGCCGCCATCGCTTCGAGGAGGTCGCGCGTCTGAAACGCCGCTGCATCGAGCGCCGCCGCGGCAATCTCGGCCTTCCCAGTGTCGCGGGTCATGCCAAGGATCGCGCCGCGCGCATTGGCATTCCAATAAGGCGCTCCAAGACCGGTGAAGCCGGGCACCATTATCGCGCGACTGTTTGCTTTAGCATGAGCTGCGAGTGCGCCCGCCTCTTCGGCCGATTTCAGCACGCCAATATCCATGAGCCAATCGAGTGTTGCACCCGCCACAAAGATCGAGCCTTCGAGCGCGTAAGTCGGCCGGCCGCCGAGCGCATAGGCGATGGTGCCGAGCAATTTGTGCCGCGACTGCGGAACCTCCTCACCCGTGTTCATCAGCATGAAGCAGCCGGTCCCATAGGTCGACTTGACCATTCCGGGCTTCAAACACGCTTGGCCGACCGTTGCCGCTTGCTGATCGCCGGCGACACCGAGGATCGGCAGCTCCACGCCGAGCGCGCTCTTCGTTGTCATGCCAAAGTCGGCCGCAGAATCGAGAACCTCGGGCAGAACACTTTGAGGGATTCCGAGCCAATCGAGGATTTCTGGATCCCAGCGCCCGGCGCGAATGTCGTAGAGCATCGTACGCGACGCATTGGTCGCATCCGTGACATGGCGCGCCCCGCCCGTGAGTGCGTAGATAAGCCAGCTATCGACGGTTCCGAAGGCAAGTGAGCCTTCGCGCGCAAGAGCACGTGCGCCTTCGACATTGTCGAGTAGCCAGGAAAGCTTGGTTCCCGAAAAATACGGATCGAGCACAAGGCCCGTCTTGTTTTGGACCGCCGGTTCCCGACCGTCCGCACGCAGACGATCGCAAATGGGTTGTGTGCGCCGATCCTGCCAGACGATCGCCCTATGAAGCGGCTTCCCGGTGCGGCGGTTCCAGATAAGCGTGGTTTCGCGTTGATTGGTCAGCCCAATGCCGATAACTCCGCGCGCTTCGGAGTGTTCCAACACTTTGCGCGCGCAGGTGATCACTGCATTGAGTATTTCCTCGCCATCATGCTCGACCCAACCATCCTGCGGAAAATACTGAGCAAGTGATTCGGCGTGGCTTGCCACGATTTCGCCTGCTTCGTTCACGAGAAGTGAACGCGTGCTCGTCGTGCCCTGATCAATGCTCAGAATTGTACGCATTTCCCCTGAGAGTCCATTCTCTTAACCGGGGTTTAAGGGCCCGAACATAGTTTCGCAAGGTGAGAGTATAGGGATGCGGCGCGAATGTCTGCGGTGTCACAAAACTTGGCGCAAGCGCGGTCGCTTATCGATCTCGCGCGACACGACGATCCAGGGGATCGTGCGCAACTCTTCTCGCGCGTTGCCGATCTCTTTCAAGTCGCATCGCAATCCATAAGTCCGAACGAGCGCGCGCTGCTTGTCGAGATCATGCGCGCCTTGAGCGTGCAAGTCGACTTGCACTTGCGCCTCACCCTTGCGGAGCGGCTTTGCGACTATCCGAATGCAGACCACGATCTTATTTGCATGCTTGCGCACGACAAGATCGAGGTCGCAACACCGATCATCCTCAAGAGCGTTGTGCTCACGGAGCAAGACCTTGTCGAGATCGTGCACGTGTGCTCGGTCGATCATTGGACTTTGGTCGCGCGCCGCCCAGAAATTCCGGAGTCCGTCTCCGATGCTTTGGTCGAAACACAGGTGCCCGGTGTGTTGCGCACACTCGCCGGAAACGTAACCGCCAAGATCAGCCCCTGGGGCCTTGAGCGGCTCGCCGATTCCGCACGCGATGATAAAGCGTTGCTCTCCAGCCTCGTGACGCGCCATCAGCTGCCGCAGCCAATCGCGCTGCGCATGTATGCGTGGGCATCGACAGCGCTTCGCCGTCATATTCTCGAGAACTTCAAGATCGATCCAAAGCTCTTGGATCAGGAGCTGGCGAATTCCGTTTCTGTTGAACTTTCGCGTGATTTCAGCGATCCGCACACCAAGCGCCTGCAGGAACTCGTGACCAAATTGAGCGCAAGCGGCCAGCTCAAAGCAGGCTTCCTGTTGAAGGCGCTGCGCGAGGATCAAATCGACCTTTTCCGGCTTGCCTTCGCAAAGCTGGCAGATGTCGAGCCCGCACGCATGTCGAAGATTCTGGCCAATAAGAATCTGCGCGTGCTCGCACTTGCAGTTCGCGCGGTTGGCATCGACCGCAGCGCATTCCCAACAATATTACAAAAGCTGCACTGTAAGAATGCGTTCGATGGGTTTAGCGCCGCCGAAAAGAGCGCGGTGAACGAAGCCCTTGCGATCTCGTCGCAAGATGTCGCGCGTGTTCGCCTGGAAGCCGCCCTGCGCGCTAGCTCGGATTTTCAAGGCTGAAGACGCCGGCATCATCATCATAGGCGTAGATTTCGGCGAAGCGGCCCCAGCTGATCACCGCCTTGAGCGTCTGATCGGCGGCGTCTGCCGTCATGTAATCCTCAAGCTCGTCAAGAAACCGGCTTTTGGGCGCGCTGTGGCTGGCGCGTTCATCGAGCACGCGGCGAATATGCGCGGCGAGCGGGACATAGACCAGCATATTGCGCGCGAAGATCCGTTTACGCGCATCGGTATCGCCATGGAAATATTCGCTGCCTTGTGCCGTCAACCGGATATCGCCGCCTGACACTTCAGCAAAGCGCAACATCTGCAGCGTCTCCGCCATGGGAAACAGATCATCGATTTCGAGATGGAGAGCCCGCGCGATATCCGGCAAATCAGCCTTGCCGTTATAAGGTTCGCTGCCGACTGTTTCCAGAAGGCCGGCCAGCAAATTGGGCGAGACGCGCGGCAAGACCGTGCCGATGCCGAGGCCGGGCATCCGGTCGGCCGTCCGCGCGGCGCCCGGCACACCGCCCGCATGCTTGGTCATTTCAATATAGATGCGATCGACGAGCGAACGGAATTGGGGGTCAAGGCGGTCACGTGGTTGCCGCAAGCCGATCTTGATCTCGCTGACGATGCGGCCCGGGTTGGTCGAGAATACGAGAATGCGGTCGCACATCAGGATCGCCTCTTCGATATTGTGCGTGACCAGAATGACGCTTTTGATCGGCAGCTGCCCCTCAGCCCAGAGATCGAGAAAATCCGTGCGCAGCGTTTCTGCCGTCAGCACGTCGAGGGCGGAGAACGGCTCGTCCATCAGCATAATGTTGGGATGAACGACGAGCGCGCGCGCAAAGCCTACGCGCTGGCGCATGCCGCCCGACAGCTCGCGCGGATAAGCCGATTCATATCCGTCAAGACCGATCAGATCGATGGCGGCGAGTGAGCGGCGCCTGATCTCGTCGGGCTCGATGCGCAGGGCCTCAAGGCCGATCTGCACATTCTCCAGCACGGTGAGCCAGGGAAATAGAGCAAAGCTCTGAAACACCATCGCAATGCCAGGAGCAGGCCCGGCAACGGGATGGCCGAGATAGTTCACGCTGCCGGCGGTCGGATGCCCAAGGCCGGCAATTATGCGCAGCAATGTCGATTTGCCGGACCCGGACCGGCCCAAGAGCCCGACAATCTCGCCTTCTTCGAGCTTGAGCTCGACGCCATCGAGCACGACAAGCTCGCCCCCGCTTGGCTTCGGAAAGGATTGGCGCACGCCGGAGACTTCAAGGAGCGACATCGAATTACCCCAGGCGGAATTTGCGTTCGGCGTAGGCGTAGAGCGGACGCCAGAAGGAGCGATTTAAAGCGACAACGAAGAGGCTCATAACGGCAATTCCCAGCACGATGCGATGATAATCACCTGTTGCCGTTGCCTTGGCGATGTAGGAGCCAAGGCCCTTGGCTTCGAGCTTTGTGTGCCCCCAGCTGACAAGCTCGGCAACGATGCTCGCGTTCCATGAGCCGCCAGAAGCGGTGATTGCGCCGGTCACGTAATAGGGAAAGATCGCCGGTAACGCGACTTTGCGCCACCACAGCGGGCCGTGAAGGCCCAAATTCGTGCTTATGTCCCGCAGCTCGCTAGGCAATGCCGATGAACCCGCAATCACATTGAACAGGATGTACCACTGCGTGCCGAGCACCATTAGCGGGCTTAACCAGATATCCGGATTAAGCCGCAAGCTGACGATCGCGGAGACTACAATCGGAAACAGCAGATTAGCCGGAAACGCGGCCAAGAACTGGGCGATCGGCTGGATAATGCGCGTTACGCGCGGACGCAAACCGATGACGACGCCAAGCGGCACCCAGACCGCACTTGCAAGCGCGATCAACACGAGCACGCGCATGAGCGTCAAAAGACCATAAACGAAGACGCGGCCGATTTCATTCCACCCGATGCTCGACGAGATGAAGATCGCGACGCGCCAGAGCGCGGCAAGCGCAATCGCGGCAAACAACAAGCTCCATAGAATATCCGCCCAGACGCTCGGCTTTGCGGACGCGATGCGCGTTTGGGTTTGTGAGGGCGGAAGCGCAAAGGCGCGATAGGACCAATCCATTGCCGTGTCGAACGGCGCTGTCATAAAGGCAATCAACCGCGAGCTCCGCAACACATTAAGCGCCCAGGAGCTTGGCGGCTTGGCACCCGGCTCTTGCTCGAAGCGCATCTTATCC
>JBAQHC010000588.1:0-1813 GCA_049288095.1 Alphaproteobacteria bacterium
AGGGTCATTCCGCTCGCCAGCTCGATAAATCCGCTTCAACTGCCGCGCGCTCTGCTGCCTTACCTCATGCTGATCTCGGTCGAGGAGGGACCGAAGAAACTACTGTTTCGCGTGGTGGGGACGGGCATTGCCGAGGCAATCGGCTTCGATCCCACAGGAAAGTTCGGCGAAGACGTGCAGGGGGCGGGCCCGACCAATGAGCGCATCTACGCCACGATGCAGACGAAGAAGCCCTATTTCTATGGCGGCCCGCTGATTTGGTCGTCGAAGGACTACAAGAGCTATCGCTCGCTCGTCATGCCGTTCGGCGATGAGGCGGGCAATGTCGTGCGGTTCTTGTCCTACATGGAGTTCGTGTCGAAGTGGGGCGGGGCCACGCGCCTATAAGCCGCGTCCGTTTGTTCGCCCTGTCCGCCGCTCGGACGGAGCCTTGAAGAAAGAAGAGCGTTCATCAACTAAGTTTTCAGTCCGCACCGCCTTGAGCTATATCAATGGCCGGTTCGTGGACGATTGCTAATGTTCTGCCGTCGTGAACCGCGCGACCTAATCACTGGGGAGATCCGCAAGTGAAAAGGAATAAGCTCCTCGCAGCGGCAATTGCCGCAAGCGTCTTTGTGTGCAGTTCAGTAATTGCGGCAGAGGTTTTCGAGGTCGTCGTCACCAGCACCAGGGCACCGACTCCGGGCCGAGAGTTCAAGTCTAAAACCGTGACTTACGCCGACCTCGATTTGTCGAAGCAGGCGGGCGCTCAGGAGCTGGTGAAGCGCATTCGGGGTGCCGCAGAATTCGTTTGCTCACCAAAGCCGAATGCGACTGATATAAAGGCATCGGACGACTACACGAAATGTGTCAACACTGCCTTCGGCAACGCGGTGGCTCATGTCGACAATCCTCTCGTTACCTCGGTAGCAAAAACATAGCGAGGGGCGCGCCGCGCGCCTGCCGATCGCGAAACACTTGGAAACACTTGCAAGGGCGTCCCCCGTCCCTCTGTCCGCCCTCTAATTCGGCCAAATTCTGCCCTCGCCTTCCGGCGCGAAATGGCCTAAATCGGGCGCTCCAGGCGACGTGGCGGAGTGGCTACGCAGCGGTCTGCAAAACCGTTTACCCCGGTTCAATTCCGGGCGTCGCCTCCAATTGGTCGCCAGCCGGTCACCCCACAACGGACCAAAGCCAAGGCAAGCAGTTAAGGCGAGCCCAGCTGCATGCGGCGCTCCCAATCGAGCGCGGTCTTCACGATCAGACCAAGATCCTCGTGCTGAGGGTGCCAGCCAAGCTGCGCTCGGATTGCATCGGCCTGCGCAATGAGGATGGGCGGATCGCCGGGGCGCCGGTCCGACCGCTTCGTGCTGATCGCGTGACCGGCGGCATGTTCGACCGCATGAACGACCTCGAGAACCGTGTAGCCGCGGCCGTAGCCGCAGTTGAACACGCCACTCGGTTTACCTGCGCGCAGCGCGCCGAGTGCCTGAACATGCGCCTCGATGAGATCGGCGACGTGAATATAGTCCCTGATGCAGGTGCCATCGCGCGTCGGATAATCGGTGCCGAATATCTCCATGCCCTGGCGCTTGCCGGTCGCCACCTCGCACGCGACTTTGATGAGGTGCGTTGCGCGCGGGGTCGCCTGCCCGCTGCGACCTTTGAGGTCTGCACCGGCGACATTGAAATAGCGAAGCGCGATGAACGGAAGGCCATGCGCCCGCCCCACATCCTCCAGCATCCACTCGACCATGAGCTTTGAGCGCCCGTAAGGATTGATCGGATGCAGCGGCGTTTTCTCGTTAACGCTTTCGATCGCCGGTGCGCCATA
>JBAQHC010000589.1:0-9200 GCA_049288095.1 Alphaproteobacteria bacterium
GGGATCCGGCACGAAGATGCCGGCAGGCGGGGGACCGGATTGAAAAATGACGTCAATTGGTATCCCGCCGCGCGGATACCAGAAGCCGCAAATGCGCAGCCAATGAGCATCAAGCTCGCGCAGGAGCCTTAACCCGATATCGGTCGTACAGGCTTCATGGAAGGCCGCGTGATTGCGGAAGCTCGAAAGATAAAGTTTGAGCGATTTGCTTTCGAGGATGAGCGCCTTGGGAACGTAATCGATGACGAGATGGGCAAAGTCCGGCTGGCCGGTCACCGGGCAGAGCGAGGTGAATTCGGGGCAAGTAAACCGCACAAGATAAGGCGTGCCGGCATTGGGCGCGGGGGCGGTATCGAGCTTGGCGGCCCTGGGCGAAGCCGGCACCCTAGCCTTCCGCCCAAGCGCGCTGAGAGGGGTTTTAGGCTTTTTCGCCAATTAGCTCTCCCGTAATATAGCGGCGGGGAAGATAGGTTATGAAAACCGCCGCTGTTCTATTGCTCACCGCCCTTATCGCCTCCGGCGCTCTGGCGGGCAATGCGCACGCCCAACAACCGGCCCAGAGCGACCGGGCAGACGCAATCATCCAGACCGAGGCAATGGGCCTCGAGCCTAAACTTGTCGCCAAGGGGCTGAAGTTCGGCGCACCGGTCTACATCGCGATTTATAAGTCGGAGCGGATGCTCGATCTGTGGGCGCAAGGCGCCGACGGCAAGTTCGAGCTCTTTAAGAGCTACCCTATTTGCTGGATGTCCGGGGGGCTTGGCCCCAAGGTCGCCGAAGGTGACGATCAGGCGCCCGAAGGCTTTTATGACGTCACAGCCGATCAGCTGAACCCCAACAGCAACTACGATGTTTCGATCAATCTCGGCTATCCCAATGCCTATGACCGCGCCCAGCATCGCACCGGCTCTGCGATCATGATCCACGGAAGCTGCCTGTCGGTCGGCTGCTATGCGATGACCGACCCCTCGATCGAAGAGATCTATGCACTGGTCTACGCCTCGCTTCTTGGGGGCGAGACGGCGGTGCCGGTGCATATTTTTCCGTTCCGGATGACGAACGCCAACATGGCCGATCATGCCAGTTCGCCCTGGTATTCGTTCTGGACCCTGCTGAAAGCGGGCTACGACGATTTCACCGCGACCGGCCACCCGCCGCGCATCGACATTGCTTCGGGCCAGTATGTGGTGACGGCGCAGTAGTAGTTTGTTGCGCCTCAGTCACACCAGTGTGGTGCACAGCGATTGGGCAACACCCGAAACGCCTGCCGAGCATAAAGGCAGCGCCTTTAGTTAGCTTCGGCGTTCTGGCGGCAAACTCATCAGGCCAGATGACTTCTTAACGACATATTCTCGTTTGTCTTCAGCCATTTACACGATTGTAACAGGTGTGTTGCCGGGCTTAACTAGTTTTGGCACCGAATTTGCCCTTCTGTTCGCAACTGCACACGCGCTGGGGCGACCCATAAACATGGAGGCGTTGATATGAAGACTATGACGAAGGCCGCGATGCTGGGGACGGCATTGAGTGTCACGGCCCTCTGCGGGGGAGCGGCGCTCGCAGATGACGCCCCGGCGCCCGCGCCGATGAGCATGCCTGCAATGGCCGGCCCGCTTAAGGCAAATCCCGCGCCGACGAGCGTCGAGGCTGGCCCGCTCGGCAAGATCTATGTCACCGGTGCGCTGAGCGGCATCGCGGTCGCCGAGACCAATGCTTATCCAAAGCCGCTCGACAAAGACTTCTTCTACGACGTCAGCAACGCCCAGGTCTTCGTTCAAAAGACCGACGGTCCATTCCAATTCTTCCTGCAGGGCGGCGCTTATTCCTACCAAGCGATCGGCACGCCTGAAGCAGTGAACAAGTCGAGCGTGGCCGACCCGTATTTCGGCTACATCCCCCAGGCCTATGCGAAGTGGGCGCCGTCATCGAGCTTCTCGATCATGGCCGGCAAGCTGCCGACCCTGATCGGCGATGAATACACGTTCTCGTTCGAGAACATGAACATCGAGCGCGGCCTCTTGTGGTTCCAAGAGCCCGCGATCAGCCGCGGCGTTCAAGTCAATCTCGCGCACGGCCCGCTTTCACTGTCGGTGGCCTACACTGACGGCTATTACAGCGATGTCGTGAGCACGATGTCCGGCTTGCTGGCATGGACCATCAACAGCTCGAACATTTTGGCGGTCGCGGGGCAAGGCAACACGACGACCACTACCAATCTGCATGCGAGCCTCGCTTACCAGAACAGCCAAATCTACAATGTGATCTTCACGCACTATGCGGGTCCATGGACGATCTCGCCGTATCTCCAATACAGCGTGGTTCCGAAGAACGCGAAGCTTGGCCTTGTCGACGATTCTTCCACAACGGGTGGTGCAATCCTCGTGAGCTACGGCATCAACGATCACTGGAGCGTAGGTGCCCGCGCTGAGGTTGAGGCAGAGAATGGCGGCTCGGTCACGCTGGCGTATGGCCCCAACAGCACGGCCTATTCGTTCACTGTGACACCGACTTATCAATCCGGCGTGTTCTTCGCCCGTGGTGAAGTCTCCTTTGTCGGTCTCGACGGCAAGGCGCCGGGCCTGGGCTTTGGCAAAACCTTCGATGACGACAGCCAGGTGCGCTTCGCCTTCGAAACCGGCGTCTATTTCTAGTCCTAGCGTTTAGCTTCTCCTCATGGGAGCGGGATCCAACGGATCTCGCCCTTTCCCTTTTTTTGGCGGGCGCTTGCCAATATTGGCTGTTGATTCGCGCACATGGCTGCGCTCTTGGCACGGAGAATCGCACTAACACTGAGCCCCAAAGAATCGACTGCGCGGGCGCACGCCGATGGAGGGGCACATGCATACAAGGCTTGCGGCATTCTTCTTGGCCGGTCTGAGTGCGGCTCTGATGCTGATCGGCACGCCCGCGCTCGCCGACGATGCGCCTGAAAAGCAGCCGCCCATCCGCATCACCGCCAATGTCGACCTTGCGACCGATTATGTGTTTCGCGGCGTCAGCCAGACGGGCCGCGGCATCGCCATTCAAGGCGGCTTCGATGTGAGCAACGGCTGGTTCTATGCCGGCACTTGGGCTTCGAACGTCGATTTCGGCGCCGCAGCGCCAGATGCCAATCTCGAGCTTGATCTTTACGGCGGTATCCGCCCGGTGATCGGCGCGACGACCTTCGACTTCGGATTGATCTACTACAAATATCCCAACGCGCGCTCCTCCGATGATCTCGACTATTACGAGCTCTATGGCGGCGTTGCGGAGGATTTTCACTTCGTGCAAGTCGCCGCGAAGATCTTCTACACGCCCGACAACACGATGAGCACCAACGAGGCGTGGTACTATCAAGGCAACGCGACCGTCCCAGTGACCAAGGAGCTCTCGCTCAACGGTCATGTCGGTCACTACGCGTACACGCGCAATGACCTTGCCGGGCCCGATTACACCGACTGGACGATTGGGCTTCAGTATGCCTGGGGACCTGTAACGATCGGCGGAACTTACGGCGATACCGACCGCAAGGGCGCCAAGGACAACGAAGGCTGGCTCACAATCTCACATACGTTCTGACGCGAGCGTTTTCGAAACCTCGTCTTCCTTGCCGCCGCAGCCGGATGCGTCTTCGGCTTTGCCCCAAAGCCAGCATTTACGGAGATTGAAGGATCATTTGATAACAAAGCGCGGTCGCCTCGGCATTCTTTGTGAAGGTGCTCGTTGGATGTTCGCGTTTCGGGTTTCGCTTTTTAATTGCCAAGAGAAATGGGCCCAATGAAAAAGTCCGCTCTGACATTGGCTTTATTGCTTGCGCCCTGTTTCGCCGCGGCCCAGCAAAATCCACAGGCAGTGAAAGCTTGCAATGCAAGCATCGCTACCAGCAAAGCTGCCGGGGCCGCGGTTGACTTAGCCAATATGGCAGCACAGGCGGCCCTGCTTGCACTGGATGCAGCCAGAGACGCATCCGACCAAGCGGGTACGGCGCTCCAACGATGTATGGATCAAACAACGAATTTTGAGGACGATTGCGCCAACGAAGACACTCACGATCAAAAGACCGATGATGACTATCAAACGGCACTCGATAAGGTCAATAAGCTTCTCGCCGTCGCGAAGATAGCACTAACCGCCTTAGAGACCTCAAACGTCAAAGTGTGCGCTATCTGCCCCCAGGCAGGTATGCAAGTGACCAACATCCGTGATGGCTCACCTTTTTGTCCGTACACACCATTATAACGTGTTTTATCCGAACGTGTTACGCAGAGATCAGCCTCACACTGCATCAAGTGCGTCTAGGCCAATCGGTGGCTGACTCAATCTGACGTAGGCAAGGTCACCGCGAGGAATTCTGATCCATCCCCCATTCGCCTTCACATCCGCTCGGGCGTTTCGATGCCGAGAAGATCAAGCCCGCTTTCGAGTACGCGCAAAGTGAGCTCAGCAAGCGCAAGGTGAGCGCCGCGCCGCGCGGCATCACTTTCGCTTAAAATGTGATTGGCGTGATAGAACTGGCTGAAGACTTGCGCGAGCTCGAACACATAGTCAGCGAGAATATGCGGCGCGCGCGCTTCATAAGCCGCCCACACTTCATCCGACCAGCGCAATAGGATAGCGGCCAACGCGCGTTCCTCGGCGCCCGAGCCGAGCGCAAGCGCGCCAGGCGCGAGCCCCTGCTCTTTCGCCTTCGCCAAGATCGATTTGATACGCACGGCGGAATAAAGCAGATACGGCCCCGTCTTGCCTTCGAAGCGCGAGAACTTCTGCAGATCGAAAATGTAATTCGATTTCCGGTCGTGCTGAAGGTCCGCGAACTTGAGCGTTGCGATGCCGACAAGCTCGGCAACGCGCTCGGTTTCCGCCACAGTCAGATCGGACAAACGCTCGGACTCGGAAAGCCGGGTGCGCGCTTCACCGATTAACGTGTCGATGAGGTCCTTGAGCTTTACCGTGCCGCCGGCGCGCGTCTTGAACGGCTTGCCGTCCGGCCCGTTCATCGTGCCGAAGCCTAGATGCTCAAGGTCGACACCCTTGCCGAACTCGGCAAGTTGCGCCGCGCGGAACAATTGCTCGAAATGCAGCGCCTGGCGATTGTCGACGACGTAGAGGATCGCTTGAGCCCGAAATGTTTTGATGCGCTCTTCGATCGTCGCAAGATCGGTTGTGTGATAGAGCGCGGCGCCTTCCGAGCTACGCAAGATCACCGGCGGCATTTCCTTTTTGTCGTCATTGCGCGCAACCGGAATGATGATCGCGCCTTCGCTCTCGCGCGCTATGCCCTTGCTTTCAAGCTCCGCAATCAATCCCGCCAAGCGATCTTGATAGCGGCTCTCGCCAAACCACTGATCGAAGGAAACGCCGAGCCGCGAAAGATCCTGCTTGATCTCATCGATCGAGATGCGGTCGATATGCGCCCACAGCGCGCGGTAGCCGGGCCGGCCTTGCTGCAGCTCATAGGTGATGCGCCGCACTTCATCGAGCACGGTGGCGTCGTTTTCCGAGCGCGCCGAGATGTCCGGGTAGATCGCTTCGAGATCGGCGAGCGTGACCGGGGATTGCTCCGGATACGGACCTTTGTAGCTCTCGTCGAAATAGGGCAGCTGAGGCGAGCGCTCACGCACGCCGAAAATGATCATGCCCATCTGGCGGCCCCAATCGCCAAGATGGATGTCGCTCGTCACCTCATGACCGACGGCGCGCAAGATCCGCTTGATCGCCTCGCCGATCAAGCTCGAGCGCAAATGGCCGACATGCATCGGCTTTGCGATGTTAGGCCCGCCATAATCGATGGTGATGCGCTGGGTTGGTGCTTGGGCCAGCCCGTGCTTCGGCGCACGGGCCATCGCATCGAGCGCCTTCGTCACATAAGCAGCGCCCAGGCGGAAATTGAGAAAACCCGGGCCTGCGACCGAAATCTCAACGCCCGGCAATGCAGGCGTGAGCGCAGTCTTCAAAGCCTCGGCCAATTCGCGCGGATTGCGCTTTTGCGCTTTCGCCGCGCCGAGAGCGCCGCTCGTTTGGTAATCGGCAAGATCGGGGCGGTCGGAGCGGCGCACGACAGCCAAAGCAGGATCGAGCCCAAGCGTCTGAAACGCGCGGCTGACCGCTACCCCAAGCTCTTCGCGCACGCTCATCTAAGATTATCCGCCTGCACCAACAAATCGGTCATCAGGCGAGGTTATATGGTTCGCGAGGGGATTGCTCAACCTGCCGAGGCGCCGCGTCCATTTCGGCCTGTATCCGGCGCCGCTGGGAACGGCGCGAGCCCGTTGATCAGCTTGAATTCGAGCCAGGCATTGGCGAACGCGCCAGCCAAGACCATGCGCGCGATATCGATATAGCTCGACAGATAGATGAAAGGCAGCGCGCCCCGGTAGAACTTGCGCGCAAAACGGAAACGGTTGCACAACGACCAGCCGATCGAAAGCGGTGAACGATCACGATAGGAGGTCGAGGAGCCGATCGAGCTGCCAAGGCGATGATAAACCCGCGCCTCATGCGCATAGCCGAGCTTGAGGTCGCCTCGCCGCCGGCACCAATCGGCCTCCTCGAAATAGAGGAAATAGCTTTCGTCCATCGGCCCGGCGCGCCGCAAGAACTCGCGGGTGAAAAACAGCGAAGCGCCGCTGACGTAGCTCAGCTCTTCGGCAACACGCGACTCGTCAACGGACTCGGAGGCAGGATGGCCAAGACCGAGCAAACGCCCCGTGCCGCGCCACGGGCGATACTTGGCCCCACCCCACTCTTGAATGACGTCCGGCTGATTGTAATAGGCAATCCGCGCGCCGACGGCACCGAGACGAGGATCGCCCGCGCACTTCTTGATGAGTGCCGGCATCGCATCGCGCGCAATCACCGTATCGGGGTTGAGGATCCACGCATAATCCCAATCGCTTAAATTCTGGAGCCAGCGCAGCGCGACATTGTTGCCGCCCGCATAGCCCAAATTCGCACCGGTCTCTACAAGCGTGAGACGCGGTAGCGACGCCGTATCGGACGGCGCATCGCCAGGCGCGCGCTCGGCGAAATCGAGCGGGCCGGTCGTGTTTGCTGCTGCGCCGATCGGGCTGTTCGTGATGGGTGGAGGCGGCGCGCCACCCGCCCAGGCCTTGAGGCGCGCATAAGCACCGTCCGGCGAGGAATTATCGAGCACGACGACGCGAAAGTCGGGATAGTCCGACGCAAGCACGCTTGAAAGGCACTCAATCGCAATATCGGCGCCGCGATAGACGAGCACGATGACGATGACGCGTCCGCCAGGAGGCGCACTCTCCGCGCCGGACATCAGGTGCTCGCCGGCCGCATCACGCGCCAGGCGCGCGAGCGGCGTCGCTTGCTCACTTCTGCCTCAACGCTGGCCGCTGCCATTTCTTCCTTCTCGGCTTTCGAAGCAATCGCATGATAGGCCGCGAAAACGCCCATCATGATGTAGGAGAGCGAGAGATTGTCGGCTTGCGACAAGGTCGTGCGCACCAAGGTGAAGGATACGAAGAACAGAAAGAAGGTAAGATAGACTCGGGCCCGCGCCACGTCCTTGGAGCGCAAGGCGCCACCCAGCGAAACCCAGAGCAGCCAGCCCTGCAGTACGAATTGCGCGAGAAGCGCCGGCACGCCTGCGTCGAGCGCAACTTGCAGATAGTAATTATCGATCGTGAGATGCACGCCATCGCCGCGATAGCCGAGCACATAGCCCGCGATTCCCGAGCCATAGCCGATAATCGGCTGCTTCAGTATCTTGGGGATGCCGAGCGCAAGCTGCGCGCCGCGCGTACCGTGCGCACCAAGCGTGTGGCCAAGGCCGAGCCTATCGAGCATTGCAATCAACACGACCGGAATTGAGAGCGCGATGAAAGCGACAAACAGCATCATCAACGGTTTCAACTCAGCCTTGGGATGCGCCCGAAGAAAGATCACCCCGCGGAACGCCGCATAAAAGCCGTAGAGGCAAACGCTGGTGACCATCGCCGTGCGCGAATCCGTCGAGATGATGCCAAATTCGAAGAGCGCGGCGATCAGAATAAGGCCGAAGCGCACGGCCGGATTCTTTGCCTTATCGAAGGCGTAGAACAGAAACGGAATAACCAGGGTGAAAAATTCCGCAAGGCTAAGCGGCACCGTAAACGGCCCTTGCGTGCGGAATCTGCCGTCGTTGCGCACCGATGGCGTCAGGATCATGTCGAGCCAATGCGCTTCGTAGTGAACGAGCTTTGCCAAGTGTTCGACGAAGAAATTGTGTTTGGCAATCGCTTCATAAACGACTGTGAGGCCGATGAATATTGCCGCAACGAGCAGCACGCGGCCGATGAGATCGACATCGCGCTCGGACTCGATCAGAGAAACAGCGACGATCAGCGGCAGAAACAGCGACATGCACTGATCCAGCAGCGACTTCGCTGCGATGTCGGGATACATCGCGCCCGGAATCGCGAGAGCGCGAAACGCGATGATCACAAGGATGGCGATCCAAAGCGGCTTTGCGCGGCCAAGCCGCTCCCACAATCGCTCGTGAATCTTATTCGCGGGCGCTACCGTAAATATCCAACCCACCAGCAGCAGCATCAACAAAGCGCGCGCGGGCGTGATGAAGGGCATGAACGGCAGCGTCACCGCGACATAAGGCGGCCACACGACATAGGCACCGAGGAAGATCGCCAGCGCAATGACGAAAGCGCGCGTGTTCACCGGCCGCTTGTGCGCCGGCATCAGCACGACGGTGATCGCGGCCACGATTGCGACAATTCCGAACGCCTGTTCGACGTGCATGGCGGCAATCCCGCGCACGATGCCGAGCGGCACGACAATCGCGGTGCCGATCAGCGCCGCCATGAGGAGCATGCTTGAAGTCGAGCCCCGCCGGGGCTTCCTGAGCCGCCCAGCAAATTGAGGCTCGCGCACCGACATGACGCTACCCGCCCGCCTGCATGGCCGCGGACCTAGCGACTGCGCCCGGTCCGACAAGCAGCTCTTGCGTCTTGGGATCAATGTTCGCGAGCACGTCGGCGATGAAACGGTCCTGCACGGCATAATCGGCGGCGAGATTGGCGCTGCCGGTGCGTGTTGAAACGCGGACAAGAACGCCATCCGGAATGATGCCTTTGAGGCCGTCCGTCAGCTTGGCAAGTTGGCGATCCATGTTTGTGGTCACCAGACGATCGCCGACGCGCATCCAGTAGGAGACGGGCTCGCGCGCCACGGCATCGCGCGGCGCGACGCGCGCG
>JBAQHC010000590.1:0-6141 GCA_049288095.1 Alphaproteobacteria bacterium
CTGTTATCTTATGAGCGCAGCATAATATTCGGAGACGCGTTTCATGAAAGCGGCGCGATCGGCCTTTGTAGTTGCCGCAACTTCGGTCCAACCGCCATCAGGCAACTTCACATCTGCCCAAAGACGCACGCCTTCGATATGGAAATGGAGAAACGGCTTTGAGCCGATGTAGAAAATGCCGGGGCTCTTCTCTTTGAGGCGCGGCCAGCCGCGCAGCTCATCGAGCACGGGTTTCAGATCTTTCAGATGTTCCGGCTTTGCGTGGGCCATTGCGGGGCGAGCTTAGCATCGCCCCCAGTTGTTAGCGCAGGCCTTCGCGCTGGGCGCGTTTACGCGCGAGCTTACGGGCACGGCGAACGGCCTCGGCCTTCTCTCTCGCGCGCTTCTCGGACGGCTTCTCGTAATGGCCGCGGAGCTTCATCTCGCGGAAAACGCCTTCGCGCTGCATCTTCTTTTTGAGCGCGCGCAAGGCTTGGTCGACATTGTTGTCGCGGACGACGATCTGAACGATGGCTGCCTCCATTTAGTGTTTTGGCCGGGGAGCTTCCCTCCCGCTGGCGAAAAAGACCTTAACGCCGGACGGGCCCGGCCCGCCAGCCCGCGGGGGAAATAGGGGATTTCCACCTTTTTGTCCAGCCGAAGGGGCCCGCTGGCTCTATGGGGGAAAGCGAACGGGGCCCCTTCGAGCCGGATCCGCGGCGGGGGGATGGGCCTAGGCCGCGGACGAGATGGAGCCACTGCTTGCGCAGCGCCGGATCAGGCGCTGGCGAGCATGGTCAAAGCGAGCGCCGCCAGCCCTGACAAAAATGCAATCCAGAGCCCGCGCACCAAATGGTGCTGCAATACACCGCTACTTAAGTCTGCCCGATTGTCGTTCATCGCCATCGCTCCTCAAATCAATCTTGCTGTCCCTTAGATGCGGCGGACGAGCGCTTGGATGCGGTGGCCAAGAAATTTCGCCGGGCCCGGATTCCCCCGCGCCCGGCTTTACCCTTGCGGCGAGCCGTCCCATATTTCCCTCATGGCTATTCGCAAGATCGCACGCATGGGCCATCCGGTGCTCCGCGCCATCGCCGGGCCGGTCGAGAACCCGCGCGATCCGGAGATCCAGCGTCTCATCGCCGACATGGTCGAGACCATGATCGATGCCGACGGCGCAGGCCTCGCGGCGCCTCAAGTTCATGTACCGCTGCGACTGGTGATCTTTCAGGCGCCGCCTTCCCGAGCGACCGGCGCCATCTCTGAAGAAGAGTCATTCGATCACACCGCGCCTTTGACCATTCTCATGAATCCCGTGATCGAAGTTTTGGGCGAAACGCGCTCCAAAGGCTTTGAGGGGTGCCTTTCGGTGCCGGGGCTTAGGGGCCTTGTCACGCGGGCCGACCACATTCGTTATCGCGGCATCGGCCCCGATGGGGAAAAGATCGAGCGCGTGGCGCGCGGCTTTCACGCCCGCGTCGTGCAGCATGAGGTCGATCATTTATGCGGCATTCTTTATCCGCAGCGCATGGACGACATTACCGAGCTGTTGTTCGATAGCGAGCTGAAGCACTGGCTGAAGCATGCCGCGGAAGCGGCTGCCGAGGAGGCGGAGGAAGAATGAGCGCTGATGATCTTTATACGGAAGAAAAGCGCGCTATTCTCGAAGCTGCGCTGATCGAGGCCGATTTCGATGGCTTCTCGCTCGAGACGCTTCGGCGCGGCGCCGACAAGGCCGGCATTTCGCGAGATATGCAGCGCTTGGCTTTCCCGCGCGGGGTGATGGATCTTGTGGCCTATTATTCCAAGAGTGCCGATTCCGCGATGCTCGAAGCGCTTAAGGCGCATGACCTTTCGGCGCTCAAGGTGCGCGAGAAGATCGCCCTCGCGGTGCGCCTGCGCATCGATGCGCTCGCCGCGCATAAGCCTGCGGCGCGGCGGGCCGTGCAGTTTTTGACGCTACCGCAATTCGCGCCCGAAGGCATGCGTAATCTTTATCGCGCCGTCGATACGATCTGGCGCGCGATCGGCGACGCCTCGACCGATTTCAACTTCTACACCAAGCGCGCATTGCTCGCGGGCGTTTTTACCACCACATTGATGCGCTGGTTCGAGGACCAGAGCGAGGATTCGCGCGCCACCTGGGAATTCCTCGATGCACGCATCGAGAATGTGATGCAGATCGAAAAGGCGAAGGCTCAAGCGCGCAAAGTCTTTGAACGCATGCCTTCACCCCTTAGCGTACTCAATAAAGTGCGCGAGCGCGCCCGCAGCAATTAGCTATGAGCCATTCCGCGGCGTTCGATAAATTCGCCCGAAGCATGATCATCGACTATTCGAAGTGGCATGACGGCGAGGGCTATGACCTCAAAGCCTTGCGCGCGATTCCGGAAGGCGAGCGCGATGAGGTCGAGAGGCTCTTGATCGAGCGGAATAACGAGGATTGGCGCGATGTCGAGGCGCTTGGCGCTCTTGGCACGCCCAAAGCCAAGGAGATGGTGCGTAAGGCGCTCACCGCGCACAATCATCAGGCGCGCCTGGAAGCCACGAAGTGGATCAAGGACGATCCGGATGGCGCTGCGCAGCGCGACGCGGTGGTTTGCGAGGCAATCCGCACGGCACAATCTTACGGCGGGCTCTCCCAAGCGATGGATCAGGCGGCGTGGCATCCGACGCTCAAAACGACGGATGCACTGTTTCGCGCAGCGCTCGAGCGGAGCGGGGAGAACGCGCTGAATGCTGCCGCAGCGCTTCTTTACATCTACAAGATCACCGAAGATACGCTCGGTTGGAGCGAGCGGCCGTTTCTCTTGCGGTTCCTCGATGGTGGTGGCGCGCCGCGTGAACAAGTGTTTCGCGAGCTGTGTGCGCGCTGTGGCGTCGACCCCGCCAAGTATCTGTAAATCGAGCTATCTCCAACCGCTCATCGTCTGCGAAGGATCCATAATTCGCTTGTTGTGGCGCTGACGCCCAAAGGCAATTGGCTCTCGGAAAAAGATAGTCGCTAAGGCTCAATTCGCGTCAAAGGTGCCTGTTTTCCGCGGCCCCGTGCCGCGCAATTGGCTCATCGCTTGCTTGTGGCAAGACGTACGTATGAACTGGTGTGCGAGCTGTTGCGTTTAGGGGCGATGAGCCTTGTTGATATGCGATGCCATAAAGGGACACGCAGCTGAGCGGCCAAAAGACCCCGCTCTTCTTGTTCAGTCAGGTCCGAGCATTTCTTATGCCGATCTAGAGCGGTCGGCAGATCATCTGCGTGCCCAGTTTCAAGACGTGGGACTTGGCCCTCTTTCAAGAGTGGCGATCGTTTTGCCAAACGGTCCGTTGCTAGCTGTATCGATTGTCGCCGTTGCGTGTAACGCCACTGCTCTACCACTCGATGGACGGCTGACGGCGGGCGAGCTTGAGGACTTGTTTGCCGGCCTTGGCATCCATGCGCTGATCACGGCCAAGGAAGACGGTCAGATTGCGCGGGAGACGGCATCGAAGCTTGGCGTAGCAATCATTGAAGCCTCGCTAGAAGACAAACAATTGTTGCTCAAGCAGATTTCCGGCGCGCGCGCGAAAGGCATCGAGATCGGACGCAACTCGGTTCCGGTGATGCTGCGCACATCGGGTACAACGGCACGCCAAAAGCTCGTTCCCGTGACGCACGACTACCTTGCGACCATGTCTTACCGCATGCAGCGCTGGTTCGATCTCACCCCACAAGATCGCTGTTTCTGCGCCGCGCCGCTCTACTACGGTCAAGGCGTAATGGGAACCCTGCTGACTTCGCTCTTCTTGGGGACGAGCGTTGCGTTCGATGACCCGGGCCGCAACTTCATCGAGGCGCTGTGCAGTTCAGGCGCCACTTGGTATGCGGCAGGCCCGACCTTTCATCGCTCGGTGATGCGGCTTGCGAGCAAGTGGCGGGGCAAGCCTGTGCACAATCTACGTTTCATTCAAACGGGCGCCGCAATTCTTGCCGACTCTGTCAAACGGGAGATCGAAGACTTCTTCGGCGTGCCGGTGCTGGATGCCTATGGCATGAGCGAGGCAGGTCTGATCGGGTCGAACGGCGTGCGCCCCGAGGACCGTAAGCCCGGGACTGTCGGTAAACCGGACCTTGAAGCGGTCGCGATTTTCGATGTGGATGGAAACAGGCTTGCCGCCGGCCAAGTAGGAGAGGTGGTTGTCAAAGGGCCTGGGGTAACACCGGGATATCTCCTCGACGATGCGGCCAACGCCGCAAACTTCAAGTGTGGATGGTTCCACACCGGTGATCTTGCTTCGATCGATGAGGAAGGCTTTCTGTCTCTCGTTGGACGAATGAAGGAGATGATAAATCGCGGTGGCGAAAAGATCGCTCCCGCTGAGATTGATCTTGCGCTCATGAAGCATGAAGCGGTGTCGGAGGCCGCAGCTTTCTCGGTGCCGCACGCGACACTTGGCGACGACGTCGCGGCGGCCGTGGTTCTTATGCCCGGCATAGCGGTTAGCGCGCAAGAGCTGCGCGTGTTTCTTCGCGAGCAATTAGCCCCATTCAAGGTGCCGCGGCGCATTCACTTTGTAGAAGTGCTACCGAAAGGCGAGACCGGAAAGGTCCAGCGCTCTCAGCTTACGGCCAGCTTGGCGCCGACCTTCGATACTGAATCGGCAGCACGGCCGAGAACCGAACTTGAACGCAAGCTCCTTGCAGTGTGGCGGCGCGTGCTCAATCGCGAGGATATCGGCATCGATGACGACTTCTTCGAGGCGGGTGGCGATTCACTTAGCGGTTTGCAAATGCTGCTTGAGGCCGAAGCTCTTACGAACAAGACGATTGTAGAGTCTATATTGTTCGAGGCTCCCACGATCCGAAAGCTCGCGCAGATGATCGAATCGGAACGTGCGCATGAATTACCGCTCATCATCGAGATTCAGGCGGGTAAGCCGAATGTGCGCCCGCTCTTCTTCTTCGACGGTGTTTATGACGGCGGCGGCTATTACACGCGTGATCTCGCCGCGCTGCTCGGGCCGCAGCAGCCGTTTTACGATCTCAGACCATTTCAACTCACCGAAGGAAAATTGCCGACGGTTGAGGAGATGGCAAAAGAGTATGTTGCGCTGATCAAGTCTGCGAGGCCCCAGGGACCTTATCGCATCGGCGGGCATTGCAATGGCGGCGTCATGGCCTTTGCCGTTGCGCGCCAGCTGGAAGACATGGGCGAGACGGTCGAGTGTCTCATCGCTGTTGAGCCGCTTTCGCTCAACGCGCGCGCGGATCTGCGTCTTCAAGCTGCGTTCGCTGACTTTGTGAGCGTAATGACGGGCGGCGATGTAGCGAAGCGGCGAGCCGCCAGCCTGATACGCACATGGGACCGCATTCTGGTGCGCGACTGGCAGGAACATCCGTCAGACGATGGACCACGTCGGTTCGGACCGGAAGAGGCTGCGGAGGCATTGGCCTCATTGATGCCGGAAGCGGCCGTGATGAAGCGACAGTTGACGCGTGCGCTTGCCGGATTTGTCCCGAAGAGCATCCGCGCGCCAGTGGTTTGTGTTGTGGCTCAGCAGAGCGTCGGAAGTATTCGGTTCAGTCCCAAACCGTGGCGCGCCATCTGCCGCGATTTCCGAACGATCACCGTGCCCGGCGCACATCTTTCCTGCATCACGACGCACGCCCGGGCGCTCGCCCAGGAGCTCAGCGCTGTGCTTGATGGTTAGGCCGATGCGGCTTCGCGCCCAGCCTAACCATTGTTGAAAGCACTCAGTTGGGCGTGAAGGAATAGACGGCGAGCTTGTTGCCGTCGAGATCGCGCGCATAAGCGGCAAAGGCATTTTCTTTCCAGCCGCGCGGGCCGACGGCGCCCTCATCTTTTGCGCCAAGCTCGAGCGCGGCTTTATGAAACGCAGTGACGGCGGCGCGGTTCGGCGCGGAAAAGCTGATCGTCACGCCATTGCCGATGGTTGCAGGCTGGCCGTTCGCGGGCTTCAGGACGAATAACTCCATCGAGCCGTTCTTGCCCCAGATCGATGCGTTGTCGCCGAGGTCGGCGGTGCGGGAATAGCCCAGCGGCTTCAAGATCGCGTCATAAAACTTTCGCGCTTTGGCGATGTCGTTGGTCCCCACGGTGACGTGCGTAAACATGCTCATTTGGCTCTCCCTTATGTCCCTCAGAGGCTTAGTGGCGCTCCGGT
>JBAQHC010000591.1:0-2153 GCA_049288095.1 Alphaproteobacteria bacterium
TGCGGTCTTCCGGCTACAACGTCGACGCCAACTCCATCCGGGTCGCGGAGGGCGACCGGACGGCTGCATCACAGCAACCCGGCCAGCAGGGCGCGCAGACGAATATGCAATCCTCGGCTCAGCCGCAATACGGCGGCGCGGAACGTAATGCGAGAGAGCATCGAGGCACTGGGGGATCGAGCGGCGGCGACACTTCGACCCAAGCAAACCGGACCGACATTCATGAAACAAATACGAGCCGCGCTAGCGGCGGTCTGTATATTTAGCGGGCAACCGCACGCGCTTGGCGCGGAAGTGAATATCTGCGAGCGCGAGATGGTACGTGCGGCTGCAGCGAACGATGTTCCGCTGGGCATGCTGTATGCCATTGGCGTGACGGAGTCCGGTCGCGACGGCTCGCTGCAACCCTATGCGCTCAATATCGAGGGGCGCGCCCTCTACGAGGTGAGCAAGGCGGCGGCGATGCGTTCGTTCCAAGAAGCGCAGCGTAGCGGGGCAAAGCTGATCGACGTGGGCTGCATGCAGATCAACCACCACTTTCACGCGGAGGGCTTCAGCTCGCTCGAGGACATGTTTGATCCCGCCAAGAACGTGGCCTATGCGGCGCACTTTCTGAGCGAGCTCAAGAAGCGCGAGGGCAGTTGGACTATGGCGATCGCGCGCTACCACGCCGGCTCGGACAATGTTTCCGCGCAGAAGGGCTATGTTTGTCGCGTGATCGGCAACATGGTCTCGGCCGGATTTGGAGGATGGACCGAGGCCGCGAGCGCTTATTGCGGGCGATAGAGTGGTTTGCCCCGATGTGGCGTCTGACGCGTTTCGCACATCAAACGAAAATGGCTAAGACGCGATGCCTATGAAAACAGGATTGCTCGGCCCCTACCGGCTAACGTTCGACGACATCAATGCTGCGGTTAGCCGGCAATCGGCCGGCGTCTTCGCGCTGGGCTGCAACGATCCCAGCGGCAAGTTCCAGGTGAAGCACGTGGGCCGATCCGACGCCGACGTCCGCGAGAAGTTGCGCGAGTGCATCGGATCAGAGGTCTTGTTCAAGTTCCGCTTCTTTGCCTCGGCGCGGGACGCCTTCGAAAAAGAGTGCGAGCTCTTCCACGATTTCGCGCCGCCGGGCACCCGAATCCACCCAGGGCGCCTGAAGGGCTCCAGCTGGGCATGCCCGCGCTGCCGTATTTTCCGCACTATCAGCTAAGCAGCTCGATCATGTCGTCGAGGGCAGACTGGTAGCCATGGTGCCAGTAGGCCTGTTCGGGTGTATCGGTGTCGAGATGCTTCTGTTCGTTGGTATGAGCCCCTTTCCCCGCAAGCCACTCGCGGATCTTATCTCTGCGCTGCACTAGGATCGTCAAGCGTTCTTCGGCTGACATGTGTTGATCCAACCCCAATGATCGTTCTCTGAGCGGCATTGCCAACGATCTCAACACTATTGAACGGATGTTGGCGGCCTCTCAAACGCAGGGCTGGAATTTGTTTCAATCTGTTGGGACCTGTCTCCCCTCTTAATGTTTTATCGCTGGCCGCAGCGAGTGCTTGCGCTTCAGCTCGCGGTCGATGAGCATGTTCGCAACCATCATTCGGCGCGTGGCATTTTCCCGCGCGGCCGCGTCGGCACGATCGGGATGGTTGGCAAGGGCGAATTCGCGGCGCAGCCGGCTGAGGTCTGAGAAAGACATCTCGGCGGTGATATGGAGTTCTTCCGCGACGGCCTGAGGGTCGGTCGATTTGCTCTCCGGCTTTGCTCGGCTCTCACCGGCATTCTCCAAATAGGAGTCAAGTGACGGCGTGGCGGGTGACAAGCGGTCAACCAGCTCTACGATTCGATCGGCAAGATGCCGCAAGTGAGAGGCGCCGTTCCAGGCAAGTTTCGTGCTCGAGGCCTCTTCCTCAAGATCGATCCCAGCGGACCGGCAGGCCGTGTCCAATACTCTTGAGAATTCGGTATCTGGCATGATGCTGCTCAAAAGAACTCACATTCCTCGCCTTCCGACGATGCTGGCCTCTCCGCGTCGGGCCGCCTCAATCTTTCCGACAGGGAAGCAATGAGAATGACATCGCACGCTGCGCCGGTGTCGAGAGCCCATTCGCCTGGAGTTTCTGAGGCGAGGGTCGTGAGGAAGTTGGAAAGGCCGGAAAGGTTC
>JBAQHC010000592.1:0-12080 GCA_049288095.1 Alphaproteobacteria bacterium
TCTTCAGACTCGGGAGGAAGACTAAGCTTCGGCCGAGCCGGTAGTCGAAGGTTCTCAAGCTGACCCGCTCCTGCATCGGTAACCCGGCGTCTTGAATCAACCCAGCCGAATTGAGTGGCCATGGCAATAAGGTTTTCCACCTGCAGTAGTGAGAGGCCTGTGTTCTGAGCAACTGCTTCATTGATTCGAGGGCCGCGTCTCAAGGCCGAGAGAACTAAGATCATCGAACGGCCGTCGCTGCTCAGATCTGACAGCCGTATGCTCTTCGCTAAGCGCCGCTGGCCCATCTTATAGAGGCGCTCAGCAATCGACATTGAGCCATTTGTCTTCAAGAATAAAGCGCTCTGTCCAGCAGTCACCCGCCCTATAAAGAGAGGCCTCCATTTGTCCCGTCGCATGGAGTACAGAAGGCGAGGCACGTTGTTTGGACAGCCATGTGCGAAAGCAATTAGGGCCCCTGACCGTCCGTAACCGACAGACTCCTTGTAGCTACCGCCGTGCGGATCATAACGAACGCAAAGCGATTCAACGTCCTTTGACTCTTTAGATCCAAACTCCGTCCATATGGTAGGACAAATCGCTGCGACCGTTACTATGGGCCCAGAACGATGGCTTCGCACTTTTTCGCAGCCGCCCTCGATCCCCGAGAACGCCACCACCTCTAGATCCAGGAGGTGTCCCGAACGCCAACTCTTAACGGAGGGGCTTCGCCAGATCGCGCTCAAGTAGTCGGCAACGTGACCACCGGTACCTATGAAATCGGTGATCACAATCAGTCTCCTCACTCGGAGCTTACGAATTTGATTCGGACCCGGATGAGAAATGAATTTGCCTCTGTATTGCCGACATAATTGAGTGATGATCCACGCGATCAGCCCCTCGCTGCCGACTTCAGGATCGACTGTCCGCGTGGGCTGCACAGGCGTCGGTCCTGCTCCAACCGAGGTCCTTCTCCGCCCTATGGTTGCTTCTTTGAACAGGCGATTGGGCACCCCCTTGTACTTTCGCACTTCGCGTTCCGCATACAGACCAACACAGCCAGCCGTCGCATTTCCGCGCTCTAAGACTCGAGTGCGGATTGAGCTGACGAACTCGTCGAAGCCCACGAGCCTTATCGCATCAACCAACCTTGCCGCAGAATGCCGATCTGCTATGGCGAATTGACGGAGCCATTCTTGGCAATCGGGATTGTCTGAGAGTTTGAGTGTTGCCGGCGGCATGGCGTTCGACTGCAAGGGTCAATGTGGCTCAGACATGTAAACTCATTACGTTGCGAGTTCGGTTGAACCCGTACGCGCAGGACGCCCCCTGGCGATTGCGTACCGATTGACTCTGCAACATGAGAACAATTCTCCATTGCCTAACGGCGCTTGGTGTAGAGATCGACATCGCTGAGCGACGCTGGGAGGCTAGCGGTGATTCCTCTCGCAGTACCACCAGCAGGGAAAGCCTGTCTCACCATATCTTCTGCCATTTTGTTGAGCCGCGTGGCGTCTGCGGGGATAAGGTCAGGTGACGCGATGACCGTCAGGCGAAATGCTGTCAGCGCGTCCCTAGCGTTCTCAAGCTTGTTAGATCTGATGGCTGTGAGCAGGGATTGAAAGCTATCCTTGACCTCCGGGATTTCGCCGAAATCGGCCTTCTCGGCCACAGACCGAATCGCAAATACGCAATAGGCTTGGTTTAACGGCTTTCCGTCGAGCAATAGCTTTCGGTCAGTTGGGTCCACCGAGAGGCTCGCCTCGTTTAGCGATCCCTTTTTCGCGGCGACGACTGCGCACAGGCAAGACTTGGCAAGCGGCACACTTGTATCAAGACCTACCTCAATTTTGGCATCGTTGGCTTGGCCGGCGATAAGATCGAGGCCCTGTCTGATCAACGGCACAAACGGCACGGCTTGATTAATGAAACTGACTCCGGCGGTCTTAGAGATCTCGGTAACAAGACCGAGAAGCGGAGTGAGCACGTTTCCAGATTTGATTGAAAACAGCCCCAACTCCAAGTCGAGATTACCGCCCCGCCACGCGATCGGGCCCATCAAGGACTTTGACAGGGTGATCACATTGTCCGCCGCAGACGGGTCAAGGTTCGCGAGCTTGTCCGGTTTGGTCAGAGCGGCAATCTCCAAACTCTGCGAACCGAGTCTTGCAAGCTTGGCGCCGATATAGACGGCACCATGAAACTTAGTAAGGAATCGGCGCGCCCAGGTGAGCCGCAAGGATTCGACTGAAATCTCGATGTAGCACTCATTAGCCTTTATGGCCGTCGCAAGCGTCGGATCTCCAGGAAACGGCAGATCCATGATTGAAATGAAATCGATGGGTTCCTCACCCCTGAACTTTTCCCATAGAGTCTTTAGCCAGCCCATTCGATTAGCTCCCGAAGTGTCGCCATATGAAGAAGTGAGGCGTGTTCTCCGAACCCCTAAATTGGTGTTAGACCGAGGGCCTTAAGAGCGTTGTCCGCCCATATCCAATCACTAAATTGGGGGAACGCCCCATAGGCGCTCCGGTAAAACGCAAATCCGATAACTTCGTTGTTGCTGCTAAGAAGCGCGGCACCCGAATCTCCAGTGTTTGTATCGGCCGGCGTTTGGACCCTTAGCTGCTTCATCGGGCTTAATTGAAGAAGCCCTGCGTCAAATGAAGTGATGCGCGTGCTCACCGAGCCGCTCGTTAATCCATCGAAGGTCGCTTGGCTATATGTGCTAGGAACTTTCTGCGATAGCACGCCGTTGATTTGCTTCAGGCTCGGGAGCGAGTAGTTGCTCGGCACTTTTATGAAAACGATGTCTTGGATGATGTTCGCGTCATCAACCCTAAGGTGATCATGTCCGACATCGACCGGCGTACCGACACCGCCGGTACCATGATGACAGGCCGTGACCCCCAGAGCGCCTGCCGCGTCACGGCAGAACACACCAACCGTTGAGCTCAAAGCGGCGCTGACCTCGATGCATGATGACGGCACGCAGAGTGCTACCATTTCCGGCTTGCTCGTGACGATGACCTCGGGACGCGAGATCCACCAGATCTGCTGGAGCGCATCCGTGCCGGCGCTGAGAGCCTCTTTGGCCACGGAGACGGTGTCCAACGGCAGATCCGGCACGCGCGAACGAAGCGCAATCGTCTCCATCAGTGAATGATGGAAGAGCCCTTCATCGGTAATTCTTTTGGTTTCCTCGGGTTTGACGTTCGGGTCGAGAATCAGAAGGCATGGTGGGCGTGTACCGCGGCCGCCTACGACCAGAACACGCAACGGAGGATCATGATCCGGCTCAAGTCTCTTGCCGAATTGTCCGGACAGGCTGGCCGATCCAAGAAGAAACTCAACGCCAAGCGTTGAGATAGCTTCAATCGCGGCCTCCGGACTTCCCAGTTGATGAGCTGTGGCGGTGCCAAAAGGTGTCGACGCAAGGCGTTTGTAAGGGTCTGCAACCACTTGCCCCTTAAGGGGCGGCGGAGAAAAAGCATCAGAAAAATGAGATTGCTGATGCTGATTTCCGAGAACTTGGGTTACCAACTGATCAATGTTGGGAATGCCTCGTCCCGATTGCTGCATTTTCTCTGGCATATGCGGAGTTCCTCATCCGTTGCCAAGTTGCGTTCAATCCGCCAATGCTTCCGCGGACTTTTCAACCACCTTAGCAAATTAGAGCATATACAATGCTCTTTAAGAACTCACAGCAATCGGGCAGACCTACCCCTCATGGACGGGTAACACAACTTGTCGTAAATCTAAAGTTGTACATTACTGCTACCGGGACGGGACAGACCCTGCCTCTACTCTTGCTTCGTAATCTTTCTCTCTAGGGCGCTCTTTTGCCTGGCGCCTTAGACAGAATTGGGTCCACTATGACCTATATTCGCGTTTTCGTGCTCGGGGCACCGGAATATTGGTCTGCATGTGACATGGGGCACAGATGCGCACCACGAACAGTTTCCTGAAAGTAACGACCAGTTTTCGATACTCGACAATTTGCATGTGCGCAGCAATCGCCACCGGATGCGCTGGTATGCAGGGGTATCCAAAAGATCCAGAAAGCGGCAGCGCACTAACGGCGCTACAAGCAAAATATTTCGGGCCTGAATCTGAGGCTCGGTATGAGAACTTGAAGCCGGATGCCCCCAACTATGAAGAACTTCGACGCGCCATGCGTGATGACATCGTGCTTGGTCGTATGCGCGCATACGATATTGAATTTTCGCTATTCCAGAGATCCTTAAATAGCGGCGGCAACTACATCTCTGTCGGCAGCGATCTCACTGCCTTGGTGCTGAATGGTCTAGGGGCCACTACCGGAAATGCAGCCACGAAGTCTGCTCTTTCTGCAGCTTCTGGAGGAGTGATCGGCGCTCAAGGCGTCGTCAATAAGGATCTTTTCTATCAGAAGACCGTTCCCGCCATTATTGCGCAAATGGAGGCAAATCGGGCCAAGGTAAAGCTCGCGATCTTCGCGGGTCTGAAGCAGCCGGACGCCGAGTATGCGCTCAAGCGAGCAGATAGCGACTTGTCCGATCTCAACGATGCCGGCAGCTTGCCGAACGCGGTGAGCAACATTACCCAGCAATCCACTCAACAAAAGAACGACACGCAGTCGCTGATTGAGATGTACCAATCGACGACGTCCATCGAAACCGAAACCACCACCAAACTTCAGTCCTGGCTATACCCCGCCGGCAATCTGGATCGGTCCCGATTTAAGACACTTCAGAATTGGCTTACCAACAACAGCGACGCGAGCCTCCGCAATGTACCATCCGCCGTCTTTGTGAGCGCGGACCTTCCCGACAAAAGCCTCGAAGCCGCCAGAAAGCGAGCCATCACCGAACTCAGCATCAAATAATGGAGGACACGAATGGTCTGCGGAACGTTTACAGTGAACAAGGTATCAGCGGACAAAGTCGAGCGGACGAAAGAGCTGTTTGAAGCCAATGACCCGCCCCCAAAGAGTGTTACAAGCACGCCTGACGGGAGCGGAACATTCACGGTGACCGCGAAGTTTGACCCCTGCCCTCAAAATACCAGTCATGATCCCGGGGGCTAGTACCGAAGCCGTCTCGCGCAGGATTGCCACTCGTGCACAAGCAAGAGTTGAACGCAGACAGCGCATGATATTATTGGACGGCTCTAACTTGCATGTTGCAAGTCCCGCGAATGAGTCACAGCCAAATGTTTTTGTTCAACACTGTCTTCAGGCATCAAGGGCCCCGGCATTGCAGTATAGTCGCTCAATTTGCGCCGTCACGGGCCCACCGTCTCTGTCGGCCAAGGCAGATTTGAATCCTTGGAGGTGGGCGAAACGAGTATGCACACCACACGGCTGAAGATTTCAGGCTTTCGTGGCGTTCAGACGGCGGATATTACGCTTGGGCGCCACACCGTTCTGGTCGGCCCCAACAACAGCGGCAAGACGACCGTCATAGAAGCGCTTGCCCTCCTCTTCGGCCGCGATCGGCTTGTGCGTCACCTGACCGAACATGATTTTCACGGCAGCGACCCGAACGAACAGGCCCGCATCACGATCATCGGCACGGTGACGGGCTTTCCTCACAACGATCCGCAACACAACACTACCTGGTTCGGCATCGAACGAGGGGTCGAAAAGTGGCTCGACCCGAACGCAAATACCTTGAAGGCGTCGTCGGACGACAAGCACACGCAACTTGCCGTTCAAATCGGATTTGCCGCCCGGTTCGATCTAGACGAATTGGAAGCCGAAACCATTCGGTTTTTCGTGGACGACGAAGAGACTTTGGGCGATCCGTTCGCAGAGGATGCTCACCTGCGCGTGGCCCACACACGATTGTTTCAGGAGCTGGGCTTCTTTCTCGTGCCGGCGTCGCGAACATGGGATCGGTCGATTTCGTTTGCTTCGGAGCTGTTCCGTCGCGTCGTGGCGACGCTCGGAGGAGTCCCGGCAAAGGCCGTGCGCGAAGAGCGCACACGGCTCTGGAAACCTCCGGAGCCGCTCGAAAAAGCGGCCGGCCTCGCCGAGATCGTCGAGGCGGCCAACCAGGAACTGCGGCACCTGCTCCCCGGGACGCCGCAACTCAACTTGCGCCTCACATCAACCGACAGCGATTCCGTGCTGGCCAGCATCGTCCCACATTTCACGCTGGGAACAGGCCCGACCTTGCCCTCGGCCAGGCAAGGCACAGGGCTGTTGTCCCTGCAAAGCCTGCTGCTGCTCATGCAATTCGGCAAGGCACGCGCCGACGCCGGCAAGTCCTTTGTGCTCGCTGTTGAAGAACCCGAATTGCACATTCACCCCGCGCAGCAAAAGCGCCTCGTCAATCGCCTGAACGCGCTTTGCAACCAGACGCTTGTTACCACGCACTCTCCCATTATCGCGGCGATGTTTCCCGCACCTGCCACCCTTTTTGTAGAAACGCGCGGCGGTACGCTGACGGCGAAGCCGCTCATGGATACGATGCCGGCTCAACCGACCAACCACCAGCAACACCTTCTCTTCGCCTGGCGGGAAAAACTCGTAGCGGCGCTAATGCAGGAGTGTGTGCTTATTCCCGAAGGCGTATCGGATGTCGCGTGGCTCGAAGCGCTGCAAACCGCGCTCGAAACGCATCAGAAATGGACGGCGGGAAACACCTCGCAATCGCATCTTTCGACCTTTGTCGGTGTCGTTCCGACCAATGACGGAAAGATCGCCGACACGCTGGCAATTGTGAATGGGGTCCATTCGAATCCGTGTGTACTGCTCGACGGCGATCAGGGAGGCCGGCAATATTTCGATGTGGTGAAGGCCATCGTGCCGCCGCCGCGCTGCGTCGTGTTCTGGCGCCAGGATTGGGAAATGGAGCATATGGTGGCATGGATAGCTGCCGCCGACGAAGCTGCGGCGCTGGCGGCGCTCGGAACGGCACTTGGAGAGACCTTCGGCACGAGGCAGGCTTTGATAGAGTATTTGCTGACGAAGAAGTCTTATGCGCCGACGCACGAGACGGTAGCAGTGAATCTCATGGATCTCGCAGCCTGCCGCACCCGAGCATCGCAATTGCTCAATGCGCTTTGCGAAGTGCTGCGCGCGCCGGCGAATGCAAACACGCCTCTGTTCGCGCGCGTCGCTACGGATTCGGCGCAAGCGATGCAGGTCTTTCAGTTCGTGCCGCCATGACATTCGATTTCTTTGAAGGGCCGGCCGGCACGGGCAAGACTCACAACCTGGTCGAACGGGCCGGAGAGCTTGTTCAACAAGGCGTCTTGGGCGAAGAGCGGAAACTTCTCGCTCTTTCCTATATGAACGGCGCCCGCCGCCGCCTGGAAGCGCGGCTCGGGGCCAACGCGCTTTTTCGCAGACGCTTCGAGTGCCAGACATTCGACGTGTTTGGCAGAATCCTTGCTGCGCGACGCCGGAGCCTGCTCGCAGGCAATGACGAGCTGATCGCTCAAGCAGCGGCGTTGGGCGAGTTCGATGGACCCTGCTTCCTTGCGGGATCGCTCCTCCAAAACGCCGCCGTCCGTCAATGGGTCCGGCAATCGTTTCCGATTGTTCTGGTGGACGAAGCTCAAGACCTCGATGAACCTCGATTGAGTATGCTTCAAGGGCTGTCCACGGGCTGCCACATCGTGGCTGCGGCGGATGGCTTTCAGTGTCTGACCGATGGGCAGAACGCAGAAGCGGTTGTCGAGTGGCTGAAGAATGCCGGCCAGACGCATTATCTTTCCCAACCGAAACGGACATCGCGACAAGGGCTGCTCGATGCAGCGCTCGCAGTGCGTGAGCTGAAAGACATCAAGTCCGTCCTCAATGAGACCACATTCAAGGGCAGATCGATCTGGAACGGCCCAGGATTCCGCCTTCTGGAAATACCGGCCAAACAGGCGGGACTCGTCGCTTGGACAATCTCGAACGAAATGGCATTGCGGAATGGATATTGGGCGATCCTCACGCCCGATACGACAAACGACATCCTGCGCGATGCCTTGGAGATCGTTCAAAGCAGAGTGTGGAAACGCAAGAACGGGCAAACCTTCGGACCGTTCCCGTACAAGTGGGACCGGAAAGACGAAGAAGAGGCCCAGGTCGTTCTGGCGGAAATCGCCATGCCGGAGAAGGCCGGACCCGCCGACTTTGCAGCGATCCTCAAGCCACATGCGAGCCATGCGCCAATCGCGCAGGCGATCGATCGGATCGATCGTTTGCGCCGAACTCACGGTGAGACAGAGTTCGAGCGCGCGCGAATTCTGGAAATCATCCGCGAGTCTTTCCGACTTCGCTCGCGACTAGGTTTTAGGCAGCAGCGCGGCCATGGGGCCATGACAATCCATCGTGCCAAGAACCGTGAGTTTGAGAACGTCATTGTGCTGTGGCCGCATTCGGCGACCGGTAGCGCCGCGCATTTGCGGAGGCTCCTCTACAACGGCATTACGCGCGCAATCCGGCATTGCAGCGTGATTGTGCTCGGCGAGGGTCGCTTGAGCAAACCACCATTCGCGCCATGACTCTCGCCTCTATCACGCAGTGTAAATTACCCAATTGAGCCTAAGGCCTACGCCGTGCAATGGAAGCACGAAATCGCACCACTTGCAGGGCGGCCAAATGACCCCCGGTCCAGTCCCGACTGGATGAACAACGGGTGTCACGTCAGCTGTCGCGAGCATAGGGGCTAGCCGCTGTGCTAAGCGAATTAGAGAGATTCGCCCCCACCTAGTGAACACCAAACCAGAGCCGTAGCGTGGCATTGGCTATCAACAGTGCACCAAACAGTGCGATTGGAGAGAAATAGAACATAAGCTTGCGTCGACGCTTCGACCATGGAGTTGCTCGATCCTCCACGAGAAGATGATACGCTTGTATCAGGTATGTCGCGCCACCCACTGCCAATGTTATATAACGCGGACTCGAGTAAGCCACTTTAGTCGCCTGTGTGATCAAGGCAACGCTGAAATAAATTATGAAACCGACAAGGCCACCAAGCGCAAGCGCAGCCGCCCATACAGTTATCGCCACAACTGGTTGAGCGCGGCGCCAAGCTTTGGGCGTGATGTGGGGTGGAGCGCGACCTTCTGAGACTTGATAGGCTAACCCTCGAATCCGATATTGGAAGTATGCAGACACGAGGAGAGTGTTCAGAACAACCATATCGCTCAGCTCTCGGCGATAGCTGATTCCGGTTAGAGCAAAGAGCCATCCAAACACGAAATGGACCGGTGGGTCGATAACGGCGCGGTATCCATCGACAGCCCTTCGGAATACAAGCGTCCAACTTACCGTCCCATCGCTAAGACTACCGAGCGTTGCGACGGTGGCAACTAGTCCGAGCAAGCCGAATATCAGATTGGCACCGCCAAACGGTGCTCTATCGGGTTCATTAGCTTCAGTGTTCATGGACGATCTCCTGAACGGCCTCATTCAGCGGTAACGAAGACACGTTGCCAACAACATTGGGTGCTTCACTGAGAGTACCGATCTCATCAGAATTGGGACGTCCACGCGCTCGGACCTCTGAAATGGCCGATAATTTCCTCCGCGTCCTTTGACCGTCGGAACGCTTGGCACTCTGCTTTACTTTGACCAGCGGCGCGAACTACTTGCCCGCGGACTTCACTTCACCGCGATCGTCACGAATGGGAAATTATGTTCCGTGACCGCTGTAATGCAAATAGAGGTGGTCGCCCGGTCGTACCGGCAATTAGTCGATCAGGCCATTGGGTTGGCGCCTAAAACGACACTCCGGCAAGCGCTTCCACCATTCAGATGCCGCCGTCATCTGCCTGGCGTGTTCGGGGGGTGTGATATTGGGAACCGTGCCGACGCCCAGAGAGCTACTGCTAGATCAACGAAGAACAGGGCCACAGCGCCCCCCTGAACCCTGTTAATTGTGGATGCCGCCCCTGTTATTTGCAATTTTCCGGCGCTCGGCCAGAATTGCGGTCGGGGCTCGATTTGCGTTTGCTGCCAAGCGGTTAGTCCAAGGACCAACCTTGAGATGCCCGGCTTCCTTGGACAATAGATGAATCGCCCCTGTTTTTTGCCCTGTTGTTCTGAATTCCTGCCCCAGAGCAGAGTGCGTATAGGACTGCCAGCACAGCCACGAATTGTTGCAAGTCGATCAAACGGTTGCGCCAGACAAGCCGAGTTGGATTCGAACTCAGCTGGTGGTGAGATTGGCTAGTCCGCTGCGGGGTGGAAAGCGGACACCTCCAGTGCCAGTGCATCTGGAGATACGCCCTCGGCTAGATCACGCAAGCTACCTGCGCGCCACATCGTTCGCGTCGATCATCCATGATCGCGCTTCGATTTGAAGCGGCCGCCGGTCCTTTTCGTTGAAATAGACCCCAACCGGATCGCCGCCTTTGGCGACTATCTCGCATTGCTGCTTAAACAATCTGCGATGCATGCTGACGCCAGTGTCGCTCCGCACTAAATGCTCCTGAGAGTGGAACGTGATCTTGCCTTGACTGGATTGCGCTTCGTAGTCGAGAGGATGACGCTGATGCTCCTCCAGCGTCATTTGGCTCCAAATTTTCTTTTCCGGGCCAAACCCGAAGGCACCTCCAGCCATCTCGGGTATCTTAAAATTCTTCGGTCTTCGATGGATGTCCATCAGCATGCAATTAGTGTCGTCGATGGGAACGAACGCCGTTATCGTCTGACATTCGCCGTCCTCGAAAAATGGAGGAAGCGCTAGGAGATTAGGAATGATGCCTTGCTCGATGCGCATCCACACATCGCCAGATCCGTCGAGCACGCGCTTACTGTAAGTGAGGATCGAATCTTTCGCATCGGAATATTCCCACCAGATTTCGGGAATTTTGGTCGTCAACCGCGGATCACCGAATTGATTGCCGCTGATTAGGCTGTGTAGAATCGGCACATGATAGTGATCTGCCGCATTCTCGTAGACTTGGAACCAATTGTGATCGAGCGGAAACGGCGAAATCTCTCCGCGTGAGCTGAACCAGACGGCTACGATCTCTTCGTCGTCGCGCAGCCCCTCGAAGCAAGAAAAGGTTGGAAACAGCGGTTGTTTCTCAGGCGGGCCTATATACGCGAAGATTGCGCCATAGGCCTCGACGACCGGATACCACGGTTGGCGAATACGATCGCGCAATCGTCCACCATCCGGCTCGCATGGCTGATCGAGGCACAGGCCCTGGTTGCTGAATTTCCAGCCATGATAACAACAACGAATGCCATCGTCTTCGACGCGCCCATAGAGCAAGCTGGTGCCGCGGTGCGCGCATCGTGGATATAGAAGCCCTGGCTCGCCGCTCTTATTGCGAAACAGGATCAGATCTTCGCCAAAACGCCGAATAAGCTTTGGAAGATCGGTGGCCTCGGAGGAGAGGGCTATAGGCTGCCAATAGCGCCGCAGTAATTCCCCGCCTTGCGTTCCGGGTCCCACCAACGCAAGGACCGGATCAAAGTGTGGCTCCTCCATGCCGTAGGCTCTGCCTTTGGGGTCAAGCAGCTTCTTGTCCATCACCTCTCCATCGCCTCGTTCGATTGTTGGCCGTGACTCACCAACGACAATTCAGCGCAAGCCGGTCTGAACCAAGAGAGGCAAAGTCTTCGCCTGAAACTCCGCCATTCCGGAAATGTAAGGCGCCCACGACAGGAGGATTCCATCGTACCCAAGATCGGACAAGAGCTTGAGGCCATCGACGATTTGCTCTTTTGTGCCGACGAGCGGATAACCACCCCAGCCGGCAATGAAATGCTCCTTCAGGAAATTCAATGATTCGACCGGAAGCCCCTGCGAATAGAGGCCCATTGTGGTGAGAAGATTGCCCACCGCGACCTGATCGCCTTTCTCGTGCACGCAATAGTTATAGATCCGGCGGGCCTCCGCTTCGGTCTCGCCTTGAAAGATATAAGCGCTCGTCCACACGCGGATGTCTCGCCCGTATTCGTCACGCGCCAGCTTCCTAAAGACTTCGCCGCGGGCGCGCATGTCATCCGGTTTGTGATTATAGAAGCTGGTGAAGGCGACGTCCGCGTATTTGGCGGCGAAGTTTTGCCCGGCCTTGGAGGATCCGGCCGACATGATTGCAGGATGCGGCCGTTGCACAGGAAACGGCCGTTGCTTCGCCTGCTTTACGCGATAGTATTTTCC
>JBAQHC010000593.1:0-3884 GCA_049288095.1 Alphaproteobacteria bacterium
TATCTTGTTTCGGTCACGCTCTGGCTTGCCGTGACCGGCGCGCTTTATCTGCGCGTCGGCTATCACTTTCTCAAACAGCGCGCTGGGCTTGTTGCGTTTCTTGCTTATCCCGCCGCTTTCTACAACGCGGCGCATGGCCAGAACGCATTCCTGACCACGGCGCTGTTCGGCGGCGGCGTGCTTGCGCTGAACCGCCGGCCCATTCTCGCCGGCGTTCTCTTCGGCAGCCTCGCAATCAAGCCCCATCTCGGACTGCTCGTTCCGATCGCGCTTCTTGCCGGACGGCGGTGGACGACTTTTCTAGCCGCAACAGCAACCGTCATCGCACTCGTTCTCTTGTCGCTCGCCATTTTCGGCGCGGAGACCTGGCACGGCTTCTTTGCAATCGCACGTAACGCGCGCGGCGTGCTTGAAAGCGGTTCGGTCGGCTACGCAAAATTGGTCAGTTTGTTCGCCGCGCTGCGACTCGCCGGCGCGCCGGTCGGCGTGGCTTACGGGGCTCAGGCGCTCATCGCGCTTGCCGCGGCCGCTGCCCTGGCCTTTCTCATCGGGAAGAATCCGCGCGCCGAGAGCGGCGGCATCACGCTGATCGCCGCAACACCGCTCGCAAGCCCCTTCCTCCTCGATTACGACTTGACCCTGCTCGCCTTGCCCATCGCTTGGCTCGTGCGGCAAGGCGCCCGGCACGGCTTTCTCCCATGGGAGAAGCTTATTCTCCTTGCAGCCTTTGTGCTTGTGCTGATCGCACGCTACTTGGCTACGGTGACCGGCATCGCGATTGCGCCATTGGTGATCGCCGCGCTGTTTGCGGCAGTCATGCGTCGCGGCCTAGCCGCTCGCGAGTAGAGCGCGCGCCTTTTCGGCGTCCTTCGCCATTTGCGCCATAAGCGCGTCAACGCCCTCGAATTTCTGGTCGTAGCGGATGAAATTGCGCATCTCGACCGAGATCTCGGCGTCATAAAGGTCGCCTTTGAAATCAAACAGATTGGCTTCGAGGATAATGTCGGTCTTGCCGAAGGTCGGCCGCTTGCCGACATAGCCGACGCCGTCAAAACGCTTACCGGCATAGCTGCCCGAGAGCACTTCCACCTTGATGGCGTAGATGCCGAAGGCCGGCTTCAAATAGCCATCGAGCGTGAGATTGGCGGTCGGGAAGCCGATGGTGCGGCCACGCTGATCGCCAGGGCGAACGCGGCCCTGAATGGCCCAAGAGCGGCCGAGCATCTTGGCCGCTTCTTCGGGTTTGCCGTGACGGAGCAAGTCTCTGATGTGGGTCGAGGAAATCTCGCCCTCGGCGCCAATCACGGGACGCACAAAGGTTGTGCCAAAACCTTCCATCTCGCCCATATAACCAAGCACGGCGGCATCACCCGAACGGCCGCGGCCGAAACGAAAGTCTTCGCCAACGACGGCATGCACGATCTGCAAGCCGTTAACGAGGACGTCGATGACGAACTCTTGGGCGAGCTTGGCCGCCATCTCGGTGTCGAATGGGAGCGCATAAACAATATCGGCGCCAAGCGAGCCGAGCACGCGCGCCTTGACCGGCATCGGGGTCAAACGAAAATCCTCGCCCTCGGGGCGGAAGAACTCGCGCGGATGCGGCTCGAACACCAGAACGCCGAACGGCACACCAAGGGCCGAAGCCTCGCGCTTGGCGGCGGCAAGCACGGCCTGATGGCCGAGATGCACGCCATCGAAATTGCCGAGCGCGACCACCGCGCCGCGATCCTGCGGGGAAAGGGAATTGTATTGGCGAACGACCTTCATGAGCGATCCGTTTGATCGTGGCCCCACGCTTACCAAAGATATATGCTTTGGTAACGCAGCATGAACGCCGTTTCAGAGACTACGCTGTCACAATAGCTGGCGTTTCTTGCAATTGACTAAATGGCCGGCACGGCAAATACAAAATTGCCGCCCGTATTTGTACGGAAATAAAGCCCCGGGAACTCTTGCTAACCCGCGCGGCTCGGCACCATCAAAAGCGCATCGCCTTCAATCACCGGCTTTCCGCCGACCAGGCATTGCGTATCGAATTTTACGCGTTTTTTCACAAGGTCGATTTCCGTGACCGTGCATTTTGCCGTCACGGCATCCCCGATTTTCACCGGCGCCTTAAAGCGCAAATTCTGCGACATATAAATGGTTCCGGGGCCCGGCATCACTGTGCCGAACACCGCGGAAATAAAAGCCGCGCCGAGCATGCCGTGGGCGATGCGCGTCTTGAACATTGTTGTCTTGGCGTAAGCCTCGTCGAGATGTACCGGATTGGTATCGCCCGACACTTCAGCGAACATTTGAATGTCGCGCTCGCTCACCGTCTTGGTCATTTCGCCGGTTTGGCCGACTTTCAAGTCTTCGATGAACATTCCTGCCTTAGCCATGACCGCCCCTTTCAGGTTGGAAGCGATAAGCATCTCATACGCAGTTTACCAAATGTAATGCGCGCCCTAGATGGTTACGAGAGTGTGAACACGCCCGCGCCGATCTATCGCATGGTTCGACAAGCTCACCATGAGGCGCGCCTAGGCCCGGTCCCTCATCCTGAGCCTGTCGAAGGATGAGCCTGTGGAAGGATGAGGTGTCTGTCTTAAGGTCCGAGCTCGGTCATTGCGGCAATCGGCGCAACGCCAAGCTCATCGCAAGCCTCTTGTATGGCGCCGAGATCGATCTTTCCGCCGCTTTGGAACTCGCCGGCATGAATGCCGCTGACGATCAACAGCGAGGCAATGCCGAAACGTTGAGCGCCAAGAATGTCGGTGGCAAGGCCATCGCCGATCGCCAGAACCTCACGCTTCGCCGGTGCCCCGGCCCGCGCCATTGCCAACTCGTAAATCGGCGCATAGGGCTTGCCCGGATAGATCACCGCCCCACCCATCTCCTCGAGGCGCCGCGCCAGCGCACCGGCGCAATAAAGCAGCCGGTCGCCCCGCTGAACCACAATATCAGGATTGGCGCACAGAAACGGCAGGCGATGCCGTGCAATCTCCGCGAGCACCTCTTCATAGTCGGCGGGCGATTCGGTTTCGTCATCCCAAAGCCCGGTGCAGACGGCATGGCTCGCATCCCCGAGCGCAACGCGCTCGATATCGAGGCCTTCAAACACCGAAAGGTCACGGTCCGGGCCGATGTGATGAAGCTTGATGCGGCCAGCTTTCGACCATTGCGCGATGATTTCGCGCGTTGCATCGCCGGACGTGACGATCGCATCATAGACTCCCTCTGGCACGCCGATGCGCTTGAACTGTGGTGGAATCTCTGAGGCAAGGCGCGGCGCATTCGAAATCAAGATCACTTGCTTCCCGCCACGACGCGCCGCGATCAGCGCATTGCAGGCGCTGGCGAAGGGCGCAACACCATTATGCACAACGCCCCAAACATCGACGAAAAGGACGCGGTAAGGCGATGAAAGCGCGGCGAGGGTCTTGGCAAGCGAGATCATGCGCGCGAGAGGGCCATGATGGAGCGCCGAGCGTCAAGCCGCCGTGCGGCCGTCATCAGCAAGAAGGTCACGCTTGATCGGCCGCGGCCCGCCGAACAACCTGCCCTCGCCCCATTTGATATTGCGCTCGACAATATCGAGCACCAAGGACTCATCGATAATGCCGTCGACGATCAATTCGAGATTCTGGCGCGTCAGACGCGTGAGGAAATTGTCGACCGCGATGTCGTGTGTCGGTTCTGCGCCGAGCACGCCCAACAAATGTGCATCGACTTTTATAAGGCGGAAACCCTGGCGCCTGAGCCATGCCATATCGAGCTTGAGATCGCTCACATCCGAGAGCACGAAAGCGAAGCCGAGTGCGGCGAGCGAGGCGAGATTGTTTTCGCCCTCGGCGCCCGCCAGATCGAGCGTATCATGCGAAAATTCGAACATAAGC
>JBAQHC010000594.1:0-2745 GCA_049288095.1 Alphaproteobacteria bacterium
GCCTCATTCGGCGTTCCGAAGCGGCGCTGAAATGGCAGCTTTGCCATTGTCAATTGGGCGAGCGTCTTCACAGCGAAGGGGCTTGGATCGGGCAAATCGAAAAGCGGCCCGAACGAATAAACCGTAATCATAGCGTGACCCTCCTTGATTGTGGCTTGACCCTACTGCCATGCTACTGACAGCCTGGTGTCAGTAGTGTTCGGCGAGGATCGGGAATGCGCCGCGCGGATCGCCTGTTTCGGATCATTCAGCTGTTGAGGCGCAAGCGCCGCCCGGTGACGGCGTTCGATATCGCGGATGAACTCGAAACATCCACGCGCACGATTTACCGCGACATTGCACAGCTCATGGCCGACCGCGTGCCGATACGCGGCGAAGCCGGCATCGGCTATGTACTGGAAAACGGCTTCGACATGCCGCCGCTCATGCTGACGCCGGACGAGATAGAGGCGGCAATGCTCGGCGCGCAATGGGTGATGGCGCGCGGCGATCCTGCCCTGTCGCGCGCTGCGAACGATCTCGTCGCTAAAATTGGCGCCGTGCTGCCCGATCATCTTCATCCGTTCTTGATTGAACCGGCGGGCGCTTCGGTGCCGCTCCGCGCATTGGCCATGAGCATGATTGATGTCGCGCGCGTGCGGGAATCCATTCGCTCCCAGGGCAAGATCGCGCTTACCTATCGTGACGAAAACGGCGCGCAAACGCGGCGCGTGATTTGGCCGATCGCCATCGGCTATTTGGATTCAGTTTGCTTGATCGTGGCTTGGTGTGAGCTGCGCAAAGGGTTTCGCCATTTCCGAACCGATCGCATTGCTGCGCCGGAATTTCTGCCCGAGCGCTACGCCAAGGCCCGCTCCGGATTGCTGGCGGCGTGGAAGCGCGAGCGCGCCAGCGTCGGCCCAAACAGCGGCTCGGGTCGCTTGCGCGATGTGCGGGCGGAAGGCCAAATAGGTTGACGTTTGCGGCGGGATGGTTTGTTGATGCCCTGCAAACTCCATAACTCTCGGGAAAAGCCATGGACGCCAAGAGCTTTGATAAATCGCGCCTGCCCAGCCGCCACGTGACGGAAGGGCCGGAGCGCGCGCCGCACCGCTCCTACTACTACGCGATGGGCCTCACCGAGGAGGAGATTCATCGTCCCCATGTCGGCGTTGTTTCGACCTGGAACGAGGCGGCGCCTTGCAACATTGCTCTCATGCGTCAGGCGCAGGCCGCGAAGGTTGGCGTGAAGGAGGCCGGCGGAACGCCGCGCGAGTTCTGCACCATCACGGTCACCGACGGCATCGCGATGGGCCATGAGGGCATGAAGTCTTCGCTCGCATCGCGCGAGGTGATCGCGGACTCGGTTGAGCTCACCGTGCGCGGCCATTGCTATGACGCGGTTGTCGGAGTCGCGGGCTGCGACAAGGCGCTACCCGGCCTTATGATGGCGATGTTGCGCTTGAACGTGCCGAGCGTGTTTCTTTATGGCGGTTCGATCTTGCCGGGGCGCTTCCATGGCCGCGACGTGACGGTGCTCGACGTGTTCGAGGCGGTCGGCCAATTCTCCGCCGGCAAGCTGCTGAACGAGGATCTGCACGAGCTCGAATGCGTGGCGTGCCCCTCTGCCGGCGCGTGCGGCGGCCAGTTTACAGCGAACACGATGGCCTGTGTTTCCGAGGCGATTGGCCTTGCACTGCCCGGCTCGGCGGGTGCTCCCGCGCCTTACGAGAGCCGGGATACGTTTGCGGAAGCGTCGGGCCGGGCAGTGATGAACCTCCTGGCACAGAATATCCGTCCACGGCAGATCGTGACGCGCAAGGCGTTGGAGAACGCAGCGGTCGTCGTCGCGGCGACCGGCGGCTCCACCAACGCGGCGCTCCATTTGCCGGCGATGGCACATGAAGCGGGCATCGAGTTCGATCTTTTCGATGTCGCCGAAGTTTTCAAGCGCACGCCTTACATCGCCGACTTGAAGCCGGGCGGGCGCTTCGTTGCCAAGGATATGTGGGAAGCGGGCGGCATGCCGATGCTGCTGAAGATCCTATACGACGGCGGCTATATCCATGGCGATTGCCTGACCGTCACCGGCAAGACGATGGCCGAGAACCTGAAGGACGTGAAGGTCGATTTCGAGGGCCAGGAGGTCATCCGTCCACTGAGTAATCCGCTTTCGCCGACCGGCGGCGTTGTGGGACTCAAAGGCTCGCTTGCGCCCGACGGTGCCATCGTGAAGGTGGCGGGTATGAAGAAACATCAGTTCCGCGGGCCGGCGCGCGTGTTCGATTGCGAGGAGGATTGCTTCGCAGCCGTCGAGCGCAAGGACTACAAGAAGGGCGACGTCTTGGTCATCCGCTACGAAGGCCCCAAGGGTGGACCCGGCATGCGCGAGATGCTCTCCACGACCTCGCTTATCTATGGCCAAGGGATGGGCGAGGAGGTCGCGCTGATCACCGACGGGCGCTTCTCGGGCGCGACGCGCGGCTTTTGCATCGGCCATGTCGGGCCGGAAGCGGCGGATGGCGGGCCAATCGGTTTGCTCAAAGACGGCGACATGATCTCGATCGATGCCGACAAAGGCACGCTCGATGTCGAGCTTTCCGCCGATGAGCTGGCCGCGCGCAAAAAAGCGTTCAAGCCGCGCACCAACAAATACACCTCAGGCACGCTGTGGAAATTTGCGCAGCTTGTCGGCCCTGCCTCGAAAGGCGCGGTCACGCATCCCGGCGCGAAGGGCGAGAGCCACATCTACGCCGACATTTGACG
>JBAQHC010000595.1:0-1865 GCA_049288095.1 Alphaproteobacteria bacterium
GCATCGCTTGTAGGCTGGCAAGCTTCTTCTCGTGCAAGAGGATGTACGGATCCTCGAGCTCTGCAACCATCTTCTCGGCATTGGTGATGAAGTAGGGCGAGAGATAGCCGCGATCGAATTGCATGCCTTCGACGACTTCGAGTTCGGTCTCGGCGGTCTTGGCTTCCTCGACCGTGATCACGCCCTCATTGCCCACTTTCTGCATCGCTTCGGCAATCATCGCGCCGATCTCGCTAGCGCCGTTTGCGGAAATCGTGCCGACCTGAGCGATTTCAGTTGAGTCCTTGACCTTCTTGGAGCGCTTCTTGAGGTCCTCGACGACCGCTTTCACGGCAATCTCGACGCCGCGCTTCAGGTCCATCGGGTTCATGCCGGCGGCAACTGCTTTGGCGCCTTCCTTGACGATCGATTGAGCAAGGATCGTTGCGGTCGTGGTGCCGTCGCCGGCGGTGTCATTGGTCTTGGAGGCGACTTCGCGCACCATCTGTGCGCCCATGTTCTCGAACTTATCTTCGAGTTCGATTTCCTTCGCGACCGTCACGCCGTCCTTGGTGGTGCGCGGGGCGCCGAACGACTTCTCGATCACGACATTGCGGCCCTTGGGACCGAGTGTGACCTTGACGGCGTTGGCGAGAATGTCGACGCCGCGCAGCATCCGCTCGCGCGCATCGCCATGAAATTTAACTTCTTTCGCTGCCATTTCTGTTCTCTCCTGAATGCTGAATTTCGGACCTGCAAGTAGCGAATTGGGAGTGGCGAATAGATCTATTCGCCATTCGCGATTTCGCTATTTGCGCGTTAGGCGGCCTTCTTGCTGGCCTTCTTGCCCTCGATAATTCCCATGATGTCGCTCTCCTTCATGATCAGGAGTTCTTCGCCATCGATCTTGACCTCGGTGCCCGACCACTTGCCGAACAGCACGACATCGCCGGCTTTGACTTCGGGGGCGACGCGCTTACCGTTTTCGTCAAGGGCGCCCGGGCCCACTGAGATGATTTCGCCCTGGCTCGGCTTCTCCTTGGCGGTATCGGGGATGATGATGCCCCCAGCGGTTTTGGCTTCCTCTTCGATGCGGCGAACGACCACGCGGTCGCCCAACGGGCGAAATTTCATTGCTCGTCTCCTCTAAACGGCGGCGGAATCTTGTCAAATCTTGAGTGCTAGCACTCAAGATTGCTGAGTGCTAACCGCCGCGGGATTTAGGGATTGCGGGAGCCGCTGTCAAGGGCCGCCCAGTCCGGCTTCGCAACCCTAGGTAAACCAAAGCCGTGCTTTAGTTACCTCTCCGAGCGCCGGCTACGCGCTCCAAAGAGGTGGGCACGTGCCCCGGCAACGTCAAGATCCAGCCAAACTTGTCACGCGGGCGCACCCGCCGGCCGACCTCAGCGATGCCAAACTGGTCAATTGGCAAGTCAGCGAGCCCGAGCACCCCCTTACGCGCTCGCTCCTGGCGTTCTGGGACGAGAATAAGAACCAGGACGGATTGCTCGAGCGCCACAAGATCCCGGCGCCTGAGCTGAAGCCCCATCTCCCGTTCCTTTACCTTTACGAGCCTGTCGATCCCGACGGCACTGATTGGCGCTGCCGGATATCGGGCACCGGCATTTCGGAGCGTTACGGCAGCGCGGATCCCAAAGGCAGCACCGTGCGCGAACGCTGCAAAGGTGAACTCGCCGAGCAGCGCGTCCGCAACTATCGCGAAGTATGTGCGGCTCGCCGCCCGTTCGTCTCGCGCGGCCGCATCATGAATATCGGCCGTGATTTTTATGAGGCCGAGGTCGTCAATCTGCCGATCCTGATGCCGACAGGTATCTGCTGGATTCTTGGCGGAATGTTCTTTTTCGAAGGCTTGAACGACTAGATCG
>JBAQHC010000596.1:0-3445 GCA_049288095.1 Alphaproteobacteria bacterium
GAGGAAACGCCGTCTCAATACGGCTGCACGCCGGCGGAGTTCGAGACGGTCGTCAACTATGCGGCGAAAAACGCAACGATCCTTCCCGTAAGGGACATTGTTGCTCGTCTTTGAGCGGCGTCATCAAGCTTGGTGGGTGAGATGAGGTGGCCGGTCACAAGGACGCCACGCGAGCCGTAACGCTGACTTGTTCCGTAACCGTACACTCAACGCCCGGACAATAGACCGACCCCCAGACCCGATTTAGCACGTGTGAGACTTGGCCTTTGTTGGCGACGACGAGCAATGGATAGTCATGCACCGAGTCGCAGGACTCGCCGTCAATAATCCGGTCGAGCCAGACATCAACGAAATACCGCCCCGGAGCCAAACGCAAATCGTTGACTTTGAGGTTCACAACCGCTTCACCCGGCCTCAAGGATAGGCTCCCCAGATAGTCGGAGCAGACGAGACTGGTCACCGCTTCGCCTTCAGCGGACATGATGACGACGCAAAGATCGGCGGCCTGTAACGCCTGAAAGACCGCGAGACGAATTTCAATCGTAAAACCCGACCCCAAATCGATTTCGGGAAGCAAGTCCGATTGCGCATCGGCAGTAAACGCTTTGATCTCAAGAACCTTGGCCGGCGGATCGGGCCGCTCCCATCGCCGGAATGAATCGAGATCTCGCGACGCGCGCGCCTCGGCCTTGGCCTCAAGCCCTTTCATCAAATAGGTCGAAACAATCGTTGCTGAATCATCGATTGCAGTAACGCCGCCATGCTCCAGCAAGATCGACTTCGTGGTGAAGGTCTTAACGGCGCCCATATTGTGGCTCACGAAAAGCACGGTTCGGCCCGCGCTGGCCACGTCGCCCATTTTGCCGAGTGACTTCTTCTGAAACTCGGCATCGCCGACCGACAACACCTCGTCAACCAACAGAATTTCGGTATCAAGATGGGCCGCAACCGCAAAGGCGAGCCGAACATACATACCGCTGCTGTAGCGCTTAACCGGCGTATCAAGAAACTTCTCAACGCCGGAAAAATCGACGATCTCGTCGAAACGCCGTGTAATCTCCCGGCGTCGCATCCCGAGGATAGAGCCGTTCAGATAGATATTCTCACGGCCCGTGAGCTCGGGTTGGAAACCCGTACCAACTTCAATCAAGCTTCCAACACGGCCGGCTATGCGCGCCTCACCGGTTGTCGGCTCGGTAATTCGACTGAGAATCTTGAGAAGCGTGCTTTTGCCAGCTCCGTTGCGCCCGACCACGCCGATAACTTCACCGCGTGCGACATCAAACGATACATCCTTCAACGCCCAGACCAGCTCTGAAGAGGAGGAGGAGCGAAATGGATTGCGTAGCCGATTAAACAACGCTTCGGTTGCCGTTGAGTGCTTTTGCTTGTGCTGGATCCGGTACGACTTACCTAATCCGCGCACCGAAATGGCGATCTCATCAGATGACATCAGCCAACTCGCGTTCCATGACTCTAAAGACGACAAGCCCGCCCCAGAGGCAGGCCAAGGAGACTATGAGCGAATAGATCAGATGACCAAAATCCGGCGTGCCAACGCCGAGTAGCGACCAGCGAATGACCTCGATCGGCGCCGCAAGCGGATTAAGCAGGTAGAACGCCTTGAGGCCTGGCGGCACCGCCGAAACGGAATACCCTACGGGGCTCGCATACATGAGAATTTGAATGAAGAAGGGCGTGATGTGCTGAATATCGCGGTAGCGCGCCGACAAGCTTGCGGCAACAAGCCCCAGCCCGAGCGAGAGGCTGAGAATGGCGAGCGCGCACACCGGAAAGAGCAAGACACCCCAATTGGGCATGATTCTGAAGATGATCAGCAGCAGGATCATCAGCACGAGGCTCACCGCGAAATCGAGCAAAACGCACGGGATGGCGGCCAGCGGCGCGATTAGGCGCGGAAAGAAGACTTTCCGGATCAGAGGGGCATTGCCGATGAGCGACGGCGAAATGCGGGAGAAGCTCGCATTAAAGAGAGTCCAGCCGAGCGTCCCCGAAAAGGAAATGAGAAAATACGGCACTCCGCTGCTCGGCATCTTGGCGATGATGCCGAACACAAGAGAAAAGATCCCGGCGCTTAGGAGCGGCTGCAGCACGACCCAGCCGGCGCCCAACAAGGTTTGGCGATAGCGCAACTTTATTTCGCGTTCAGCGAACGCCAGGAGCAAATCGCGGAACCGCCACAACTCGTCGAGATCAAGCGGAGAAAGCCCTTTTCTCGGCTTGATGACAACGATCTCAGTTGGCCGGTCCCACGAAACTTGTTGCGATGCCATGAGGTCTCAGCGGTTAACGGAGCGATGTGACACGACAGTGAATAGCGTTACAAGCGATGAATGCTGCCCCGCGAGGCTCACGACTCTATAATTGCAATGTTGAATTTTCATTCACGACGTGCCCGCTCGAGCCAGGTGGACGAGCTCGGGACCGTCTGCCGGCTTGGCACAGCACGCTTAGCCTCGCGAAAGCCGCCCTTCTTCGCGCCCAAAGCCCCAGGCACCCCCATTCTGGGTTGGAACGATTGATGCACACTCGAACGCGATGATTAGCGTTGCGTGTCATAACGGTCCCAAATCAAACCATGAATTTGGTTTTGAGATCGTCTCGATACGCGGCAGATCTGATGTCGCTCATTTATGCTTAACCGTTGTTTTACCTTGACAAATGTGCGACAATTAAGACTTTATTAAGTGGGTCTTGGACCGGTCGGGCGAATGCGGTTAACGCAATTCCGGTTCAAGGAGGACGCGATGGGGACGTTGGGGGCGTTTGTGTTGGCGCTCCTTTGCGGCGTGTTGATGCGTAGAGTTGAACGCGCATCCGGGTAGGGGCGTAAAACGATGTTTCGGTCAATCCTAGTATTTCTTCTCCTCGCGGGAAGCTTGAGCGGGTGCGCGTATTTTTACGCGAAGCCTCCCGCGGTCGTTGAAGAGAGCGCGAGCGCTTCGCCCATCCAGTACCAAATTGGTTCGGGCGATCAGCTGCAAGTTTTCGTTTGGCGCAATCCCGACCTCACCGTGACCGTGCCGGTCCGGCCGGACGGGCGCATCTCGGTGCCGTTGCTCGGCGATGTGCAAGCCAGCGGCAAGACGGCTACTCAGCTCGCTGCTGATATCTCCAAAGCGCTCGGCCAATACGTGCGCGAGCCTCAGGTGACGGTGATCGTGCAATCCACGGTCGGACGTACCGAAAGCAATATTCGCATTCTCGGCGAAGCACTGCAGCCCAAAGTCGTCCCCTTCTTCGCGGGAATGACCTTGCTTGACGCAATTGCAGACGCCGGCGGCCTGACAGAGTTTGCCGACGGCAATCGGGCTTATCTGATCCGCACCGTAAATGGCCATCGCAAGAAATTCCATCTGCGCATCGCTTCGCTCGTGAAGAGTGGAGACATGGGCGCGAACATTCAGCTTGCTCCCAACGATAC
>JBAQHC010000597.1:0-14235 GCA_049288095.1 Alphaproteobacteria bacterium
GAGTTCTACACCTCCTACACGCAATACCAACCGGAGGTGAGCCAGGGCATGCTGCAGGCTCTCTTCGAATATCAGAGCATGATCTGCCGCCTGACTGGCATGGAAGTGAGCAACGCAAGTCACTATGATGGCGCTACGGCGCTTGCCGAGGCAGTGTTACTCGCGCTTAACCTCTCGCAGGGCAAGCGCAACAAGATCATTCTTTCGCCGACCGTACATCCGCAATACCGCGCCGTCGTGAAGACCTATTTACGCGGCACCCATGTTGCAACACTCGCCGGCGACGAAGACGTGGGCGCCGGCGATCTCGAACATCTCAAATCTCTTCTCGATGAGAAGACTGCTGCGCTTGTAATCCAGGACCCCAATTTCTTCGGCCAATGGGAAGAAGTGGACGGCCTCACGGATGCGATTCACCGTGCCGGTGCGCTTCTCATTGTTGTCGCGGACCCGATTGCGCTCGGCCGCTTCCGTGCACCCGGCGACTATGGTGCCGACATTGTCGTTGCCGACGGTCAATCATTGGGTATTCCGCCGTCGTTTGGCGGCCCTCATCTCGGCATTTTCGCCGCGCGCATGGCGCATGTGCGCCGCCTCTCGGGACATCTTGTCGGCGAGACGGTGGACGCCGAGAGCCGTCGCGGTTATGTGCTCACACTCGCTACCCGCGAACAGCACATCCGTCGCGGCAAGGCAACGAGCAATATCTGCACGAACTCGGCAGCGTGTGCGCTCGCCGCTGCCGCCTATCTCGCCGCAATGGGAAAGCAAGGTCTTGCCCGGGTTGGCGAGCTTTGCTTTCACAAGAGCCATTATGCTGCGAGCGAGATCGCCAAGCTCTCTGGATTCGCTGTCAACCCGCAGGCGCCGGCCAAACCTTTCTTCAAGGAGATTGTGGTGCGCATGCCGCGCTCAACCGCAGAGATCAATCGGCATCTGCGCGAGAAGCATGGCATCATCGGTGGCTACGATCTCGGCCGCGATTATCCGCGGCTCGAAGACCACATGCTCTTGGCAGTTACCGAGGTCAATACAAAGGCCGCGATCGACCGTCTCGTGTCCGCGCTCAGCGAGGTCGTGCGATGATGCGGCGAACGATCCCGACTGTCTACGAGGAGAGCGTGCCTGGCCGGCACGGCATTGATCTCCCAGAGATAGATGTTCCGCTCTCGCCCATGCCTACATCAGAGCTGCGGACGGATTGCAGATTGCCTGAGCTTTCCGAGCTCGACACTGTGCGCCACTATCTTGCACTCTCTCAGCGCAATTTCGGCGTCGACAGCGGATTTTATCCTCTCGGCTCCTGCACTATGAAGCTCAACCCCAAGATCAACGAGGAAATTGCACGCTTTCCGGGCTTTGCCAATTCCCACCCGCTCCAAGATGCGCAAACCGTGCAGGGCAATCTTCAACTGATGCACGACCTACAAGAGTGGCTCGCCGAGATTGGCGGCTTTGCCGGCGTCTCGCTACAGCCTGCCGCCGGCGCTCACGGCGAGTTCACCGGCCTCCTTATGATGCACGCTTATCATGACGAGCGTGGCGACAAAGGCCGCACGCGCATTCTAATTCCCGATTCTGCACATGGCACGAACCCCGCCTCAACGACAATGGCGGGGTTCACTGCAGTCGAGCTACCGTCGGATACGCGCGGCAATATCGATATCGAAGCCGTGCGCGCTGCCTGCGATGACACACTGGCCGGTATCATGATCACCAACCCGAATACCCTGGGCCTCTTTGAGGAACACATCGAGGAGGTCGTGCGGCTTGTCCATGGGTGCGGCGGCCTCGTCTATGGTGATGGCGCCAACATGAATGCGCTTGCAGGCATTGCACGGCCAGGCGATCTCGGGTTCGACGTGATGCACTTCAATCTTCATAAGACCTTTTCAACGCCGCATGGCGGTGGCGGGCCAGGCTCCGGCCCGGTCGGAGTCTCATCGCGGCTCATCGACTATCTGCCGGGGCCGGTGGTCAAAGCTGAAAGCAGCCAAGGAGGCACACGTTACATTCTTGCCAATGCACCGAAATCTATTGGCCGCGTTTCCACATTCTGGGGCAATTTCGGCATGCTCGTGCGCGCTTATGCCTATATCAGGCACCATGGCGCGGCTGGCTTGCGAAAAAACTCGGAACACGCCGTGCTCAACGCCAATTATCTGCGCGTCAAGCTGCGCGATGCCTTTCATGTGCCATTCGATCGCGTCAACATGCATGAATTCGTATGCCGCGGCGGCATAGAGAGAACGGGCGTGCGGGCGCTCGATGTTAGTAAGCGGCTGCTCGATTACGGATTTCATCCGCCTACAAATTATTTCCCCCTGATCGTTCCGGAAGCCCTGATGATTGAGCCCACCGAGACGGAGAGCAAGCCGACACTCGATGCGTTCATCGACGCGATGCGCAAGGTTGCCGAGGAGGCGAGGACCGATCCCGCCCTCGTCAAGGGCGCGCCCCATGAGACGCCGGTCACGCGGCTCGATGAGGTCAAAGCAGCGCGCGAGCTAATTCTCTCGGATCGCGCAAAGCCGAAGGCGCTGCCTGAATGATGAGCATGCGATGAGCGAGCCAGATACCATGCAACTTGAGCGAACGCCGCTTTATGAGCTGCATGTACGCCTCGGCGCATGCATGGTGCCCTTCGCCGGCTACAGGATGCCGTTGCACTATGACACGGGCATCCTCAAGGAGCATCAGCATACGCGTGCATCCGCCGGCCTGTTCGACGTTTCTCATATGGGCCAAATCGTGCTTCGGCCACGCTCGGGGCAATTGAGGGATGCCGCGCTCGCGCTCGAAGCTCTAGTGCCGGGCGACATGCTTGGTCTCTCGCCCGGACGACAGCGCTATACCCTGTTCACAAACGAAGCGGGCGGCATCGAAGATGATCTTATGGTGTCGAACCAAGGCGATCATTTTCTGCTCGTCGTCAATGCGGCGCGCAAGGCAGCCGATGAAGCGCATCTTCGCGCGCATCTTGCGCGCGAATGCATTGTCGAAGCTTTGAGTGAGCGCGCACTCATCGCCTTGCAAGGGCCGAGAGCAGAAACTGTGCTGGCCAAGCTCGCGCCCAACGTGCGCACGATGCGGTTCATGGACACTCGAAAAGTCGCGCTCTTGGGCGCAAGCTCTGTTGTGTCTCGCTCAGGCTATACCGGCGAAGACGGGTTCGAGATCAGCATTGAAGCAGGCGCGGCCCTAGCGCTGTTCGAAGCGCTACTGCAAGACGAGGCAGTTACCCCGATTGGGCTTGGCGCGCGCGACAGCTTGAGGCTCGAGGCGGGCCTTTGCCTTTATGGTTCCGATATCGATGATAAGACGACACCCGTCGAAGCAGCACTCGAATGGACAATCGCCAAGGCACGGCGCACAGGCGGCGCGCGCTCAGCTGGCTTTTCCGGCGCAGCCAAAGTCCTCACCGAACTGTCACACAACGCCGCGCGACGACGCATAGGTCTCAGGCCTGAGGGGCGCGCACTGGTGCGCGCCGGCTCGGCGATCTTTCGTACTGAAAGCGATGCCGCGCCAATTGGCCGAGTCACATCCGGCGGCTTTGGGGTAAGCCTTGGCGCCCCGATTGCCATGGGCTATGTGCCGGCCGAGTTGGCAACGCCAGGCGAACGTCTTTTCGCTGAAGTGCGTGGCACCCGATTACCGATGCTCGTCTCGGAGCTGCCATTCGTGCCGACGCATTACAAGCTCGCTTGATCAATCTCTGGAGATCAAAGACGCATGCTCAGATACACCAAGGACCATGAATGGGTGCGCATGGACGGCGAGATAGCGACTATCGGCATCACGCCTTACGCCCAGGAGAAGCTGGGCGATCTCGTCTATGTCGAGCTACCGAAGATTGGCGCCAAGTTCACCCAAGGTGCGGCGATCGCCGTGGTCGAATCGGTCAAGGCGGCCTCCGACGTCTATGCACCGATCAGCGGCGAAGTGATTGCAGTCAATGACTTACTCACTAAGGAGCCCGAGCTCGTCAATTCAGAGCCAACAGGAGAAGGCTGGCTGTTCAAGATGAAGATCAGCAATGCCGTGGAACTCGCAAGCCTCCTTGACGAGATCGCTTATCGCGCACTGACAGGTGATCACTAAATTTTTTTGTCGTCCTTGCTGGTGACACGTTTCCGCGATAGGGGACGTGTCTGTTTGGGTTGTGCACAAAGGGAAAACTTAGATCGTCTAGCGCGACGGTCGGCGCGGTGCCGACTTCACGCCGGGCCGAGAACGGCGGCTGAGGAACCATAAGCCTTGCAACGGCGTAGCAGCAGCTCACCGTGCCTATGATCATTTGCTGGCTCGGAAGCCGAGCGCTCCACAATCATTTCACCAATGATGTGGCCCTGGAACGCGGCCCATGATACTGAAAAAGCGGCCGGGGGGCGTCTTGAGTTGTAGGAACCACGCATGTTCAAGGTCAGTGGCGCGCTCCAATGGCGCTGCCTAATTGCCGCTTTGGCTCTCGTCGCTCTCGCCGGATGCAGCAGCAAGGAAGACCGTTACGCGCGGCATATCAAACGCGGCGAGGAGTTTGCGCGGACCGGCAACTATGCGAAGGCCTCGCTGGAATTTCGCGCTGCCCTGCAAATAAAGCCCGTGAGCGTTGAAGCCAACTACCAGCTTGGACTCGTTGCCGAGCAAGTCGGTGACCTCCTGTCAGCGCGCGTCTATTTCTCCAAAGCCATCGATCAAGACCCCCACAACGTGCCCGCTCTTCTGCACGAGGGCCGGATTGATCTCGTTGCAAATGATACCGACAATGCTCTCCAGCGCGCCAATGCTGTCCTTGCTGCCGATCAGCAAAATTGGGAAGGCCACGCGCTGAAAGGCGCGGCGCTCTTGCGCACCGATGCGCTTGATGACGCTGAGAAAGAGGCGCTTCAATCGCTGCGCCTCAAGCCGCAAAACCCGCCAGCGATCGGATTGCTTGCTGGGCTCCGCGTCAAGCAAGGCCGGGCAGACGAGGCCCTCGCACTTCTCGCAGATGGAATAAAAGCAAATCCCAATGATGCGGGCTTGCAGCTCACGAAGATCACGATCCTTGATCAGCAGGGGCAGCACGCGCAAGCAATCGATGCCCTCGCCGATCTTGTAAAAGCCAATCCCAAAACGCAGCAATACCGGCTCGATCTTGTTCGCCGGCTTGTTGCCGATCGCGATCTTTCAAAAGCCGAGCAGTTGCTGCGCGAGGGAGCAACGCTCAATTCATCCGACCCGACGGCTGAGCTTACGCTCGTTGAATTCCTCAAACAGTACAAGGGCATTGCCGCTGCCGAGCAAGAGCTCGCTGCGCGCGCCCAAAGCGCGCCCAAGGAGCTCACTTACCAATTCGCTTTGGCGGATCTTGAATTCACAAACGGCCAGAAAGAACAAGCACGACAAATTCTTCAGAGCCTCGTCGATCGTCACGACGAAGACGCCACTGGCTTGAAGGCCAGAGTAGCGCTTGCACGCTTCGCGGTCTCTGACGGTAAGATCGCGGAAGCACAGGATCTTGCTACCAAAGTCATCAAGTCGGATGCCGCCAATGGCGATGCACTGTTGTTGCGCGCGGCGATACGCCTCTCGCAAAGCGACTACACCGGCTCGATCGCCGATATTCGGATCGTTCTGCGCGATGCCCCGGACTCAAAGCCGGCGATGGCTCTGCTCGCCCGTGCTTATCAAGCTTCGGGCGAGACGGACCTTGCCAATGAAGCATTTCAGCGGGCCCTGGATGAAAGCCCAGAAGATACGGCCCTCAGAACTGAATATGCATCTGCATTGATGCAATCAGGGCAGGCTGCAGAAGCCGACCGGCAATTAGCGCTCGCATTACAGCAGTCGCCTGGATCTGCTTCCGCGCTCCTAGCGCGCGCGGGCCTCCTGATCGCAGAGCATCGCCTCGCAGACGCTCAGGCAATCGCTGACCAATTGGCTGCAACCCCAGCTTCACAGAACCTCGCTCACTCGCTCTCGGGCAGGATCCTGACGGCCGAAGGCAAGCTCGAAGATGCTGTAAACGAATTCACGACCGCGCTCGCAAGCGAGCCCGGCTCTGTGGGCCTAGTAGCCGATCTTGCGTTTGCTTACATGCGCGCCGGTCATCCTGACTTGGCCGAGACTGAGGTGCGCGCGCTCGTCGCCGCGAAGCCGAATGATGCGGATGCCTCGCGCTTGCTCGGAAAGATTTGCGCATCAGTCGGCAAGCCCCAGGACGCCAAGGCCGCCTATGAGCGAAGCATCGCAATCGACCCCACCAATGTTCAAGCGCGGCTCGATCTTGCGCAGTTCTTAGAAAGCAAAAGTGACTACCCCTCGGCAGTCGCCGCTTTGACTGAAGGCCTCAAAGCACGGCCGAATAATGTCGACATGCTCCGCGCGCTCGCGATCGCGCATGACTACCTGAACAATTACGACGCTGCGCGCTCGGCCTATGAGCAGGTTCTCAAGCAACGCCCCCGCGATTTGATCGCAGCGAACAATCTTGCCGTGCTGATCGCAGATGGGTGGCCGAAGGATCGCCAGTTGTTGGATGAGGCCCGCCGGCTTGCGGAACAGAGCCGAAATTCCGGAAACCCAGGGCTCCTCGATACACTCGGCTGGGTTGAATACCGGCTCGGCAACTTTGATGACGCGGTTGCGCTCTTAAGGAGGGCGGCAGCTGGTGCCCCCAATGAAGCGCAGATTCACTACCACCTGGGGTTGGCCTACCTCGCCTCTGGGGATAGGGCGCGCGCCAAGCCTGAGCTGACCATTGCCGCAACCGCTAACGCTCCCTATCGCGGGCTCGATCAAGCGCGAAAACTGCTTGCCGGCGAATGACTTGCTTGCACTCGGCGTGGTCATCGCCGCATCGCGAAGTTCCCGATGGAAAATTGGTATGATCTAACCCTTTTCGCTTGCGCAACAAAAAACCCTCATATCTATTATGGCGTTGAGCAAACATCTTGCTAGTGCATAGGTCGTGTGGAGGGTGGTCGTGAAAAGAGCTCTTCTAGCCTTAGTTGCATCGGTTGCCGTCGTATTGTGGGCGTCAGGAGCGAGCGCGATAACTTGCGCTGGCCCTGGAAGTCTCGGCAGCCCGCCAGTCCCTTCAAGCACGACTATCTGTAACGCCCCAGCCACTGGGTCGTTCAGCGATGCGTATGATTTCACGCTGACCCAGAGCGGCTCGGTCAATGCCTATACCGCGGCGTTTCAGCTTCCGGCGTTCAATAACAATATCACTGACTTAGCTGTCACGTTATACAAGGGCGCGAATCTTATTGCGGCCAATATTGTGGCGACTGGCATCGCTCTGATCAACGGTCCCTCCACAATTGTGACGTTAAGTTATTCTGGATTGCTGGCGAACCAGCTCTATACGCTTGTGGTCACGGGAAATAACCACATCGAGGGTAGCTCATATACGGGCCAGCTCGCCTTCAGCGCGGTCCCGCTTCCCGGCTCGCTCGGTCTGTTTGCTGGCGCATTGGGGCTGTTCCTGGCCCTGCTGGTTCTGCGCCGCAAATCTCAGACTATGGGCTGAAACGACAACTGCCGGTGGCAACATCAAGCGTCCTCCCGAGAGGACGCTTTTTGTTTATACGCTGAAGAGCAGATGCACTATTGGTTGGCAGAAATGCGCTGAGGCGGAAGGAGGAACATGCGCTGGACTCTTGCCATTCTCATGCTTCTGGTCGGCTGCGTAGCGGCGTTTGCGGAGGATGTGCCGTACACGCTCAATCCGGGCGATGATCTTATTATCTCTTCCTTCGATGATGAGACGCTGAAACGCGAGCTGCCCGTGCTGCCCGACGGCAAGGTCTACTACCCAGGCGTCGGCGGCATCATGGCGCAGGGGCTGACACCGCTCCAACTCGAGAAAGCGATCGAAGACGCGCTCATTGAGCACAAAATCCTTCGTGAGGGATCAAAGATTGACGTCACCGTCGCCAAGGTGGTCGGCAACACTTTCTTCGTCACCGGCCAGGTCAAAACACCGGGTGCAGTTACGTCACCGTCCAACATAACAGTTATGCAGGCAATCAGCCTCGCGGGCGGGCTCACTCCCTTTGCGAGCAGAGGCAGCATCCGCATCATTCGCAACGAGGGCGGGAAGCAAACTGTCTTTCGCTTCAACTACAATCGAGTAGCAAGAGGTGAGGCCCTCAAAACCAATATAACGCTGCATGCTGGGGATACGGTCATTGTCCCCTGAACGACAGAAGCAACAACAACACGCGCGTATGGTCACCCCACCAATTGCACGGACGCTTCATGAGCTGAGCGCAGTTTGCGCCCTGAGCCTTGTTGCTCTGCTTCTCGTTAGCTCACCCATCCGCGCCGACGAGTTGACCGTCGAACCAAGCATCTCGGTGCAAGGGCGTGTCGATGATAATCCGCTCTTAAGAACAACCAACCACGAAACTACCTATATCGGCACGGTTTCGCCGCAAGTTGCGCTGCACGACAAGAACGATCAGCTTGATCTGAAATTTTCGGCCAGTGCCAATCTTCGCGCCTACTCGGGGCTCGCCAACACGAATTCTGACGATGAGATTGGTAGCCTCGATCTCAATTATCTCGTAACCGAGCTTACAAGCCTTGGCCTTAATGCCAGCGTCAACCGGATCACATTGTTGGATCAGCTTGTCGACAACAACGGGCAGCTCACGCGCCCGGCGCGATCGACAAATGTTTCGGTGGCGCCGAGCACGACTTTCCTGCTGAGCCCAGTTAATCAATTTCAGATATCGGGCTTTTTCACGAACCAGACTTATGACGCTCCACAACTGGTCAATTACCGTGAATACGGCGGAAGCCTGAGCTGGACTCACGCTCTAAACGACCTGCTCACGGGCGCTCTGAGTGTTATTGCCGAACGGGCCGAGCCCGACGACAACACATCGAACGGCACAGACATCTACGCAGCCGAGGCTTCGATCTCTTATACATTTCCGAACGACATCAAGGTTGCGCTTCGCGGCGGACCGGAACTAATACGCCGGGACATCGTCTTCCCCGGGCAAAGTGCCGATCAGCTCGGTTTCAGGCTGCAGGCCTCCGTCAAAGGTTCGCTCGACGAACTAACGGACATATCTGCAAGGGTGACGCGCGAAAGCCAGCCAACAAGCGCCGGCGGCGTTACAAGACATGATTCATTTCACCTTGACGCCAGCCGCAAGCTCGGTCCGCGCCTTTCGGCAAATGTAAGCGCCGACTATGTCATGGGCGACGCCAAATCGAGCGCTGCGGATAACCTCGACAATTATCTGAACCTCTCGGTTGGCGCGAAGTGGCAGATAACCGAACTGTCGTCTTTCAATCTCAGCTATTCCTATCGGCGAGAAGCGTTCATAAATCAGCAGCGACGCGCCATATCCAATGGCGTCTACCTAACATTCCAGCACGCCTTTGTTCCGAGGCCGCAGTAACGCCGAATTGCGTGACGCCCCGGGCGATAGATGGACGGCGCCGGTAGTGTCGTGTACCCTCTAAGTAGTATTCACGCACAGGTATCTCGTGGAAGACGAAGATCTGTTTGAGGGCCGGTCTCTGGCTGAATATTGGGCCTGTTTCCGCCGGCGGAAGAGCTTTATCGCTATCACCGCCGGGTTGATCGTCTTGGCCGCCCTCGTGCTCGCCCTGATATTGCCGCCGGTCTACGCCTCGACTGCCACGATCCTAATTGAAGAGCCAGAAGTTCCGGATTCGCTCGTTCCGACCACAATCTCGCGCGATCCAGAGCAGCGCCTGCGCTCGGTCGAGCAACGCGTGATGACGACGCAAAACCTCATGCAGATCGTCTCCAAGTTTAATTTGTTTGCTAGGGATCGCGAAAGCGTGCCTGCGAGCGATTTGGCCGAGCGCATTCGCAAGCACACCACACTAAAGCTTGTGAACTCGGACGATGATGCGGCAAGGCGCAACCCGCAAAACTCAGAATTGATCGCTTTCACGCTCGCCTACGATGCGCATGATCCGGTTGTCGCGCAGCAAGTCGCGGGAGAGCTCGTCACTCTCTATTTGTCGGAGAATGCGCGCACACGGCAGGCACAGGCCGTTGGTACTGTTGGCTTTTTATCAAGCCGATCGGACGAGCTTTCCTCTCAGATCAGGGCGCTGGAAGCCAAGATTGCCGACTTTAAGACCAAGAATGCCGGCAGCTTGCCCGATGATTATCAGCCGAGCTTGCAGATGTTGAGCCAAGCACAAGGCCAGATAACCCAACTATTAGGTGAGCAGCAATCTGCACGGGAGATGCAGGCGGCGTTGCAGGCTCAGCTTTCTCAGATCGACCCTAATCTCTCCGTGGCTGGACCAAACGGGCAGCCGATTCTGAGCGGCGAAGCGCTCGTTCTTCAATATCAGGCGCTCAGTGCCAAATTGGGCGAAAACCATCCACAAGTCGTCAGCACGCGGCGGCAATTGCAGGAAATGGGCATCGATCCGTCAACCATCTCGCGGGGCGCCCTCTTAAGCCAGCAGTCGCAACTTAAGCAGCAGATCGCAGACGCTTCAAAGTCGCTCGGTCCCGAGAATCCGCAAGTACAAGCTTTGAAGCGCGAGTTGGCTGAGGTTGAATCCAAGCTTCGGTCTGCCGGCAGCGCAAAACCAAGCGCCACCGTCAATGCGACGAACCCAGCTTATGTTCAGATCCAATCGCAGCTGGCCGCCACCACATCGCGGCTGGAATCGTTCGCTAGAGAAGAGGACACATTGCGGGCGCGGATTAGTGATCTCAATCAGCGTATTTCCAGGGAACCGGAAGTCGAGCGGGCCTACGCAGACCTCAAGCGTACCTACGACGATGCAGTTGCGCGCTATCAGGAGCTCACGTCGAAACGAAGCGAAGCAGAACTCTCCAGCAGCCTTGAAACCGAACGCAAGGGTGAGAAGTTTTCCGTGATTGAGCCGCCAGATCTGCCCGATCACACCGCCAAGCCCGTGCGCAAAATGGTTCTCTTGATCGGCATGATACTGGCGGGTGTCGCCGGCCTGGGCGGGGCAATCGGGCTCGATGCGATTTCCGGACGCATCTATGGAAGACGGCAGCTCGCGCGGGCGTTCGGTGCCCTACCCCTGATCGCCATACCGGCTTTTGCCAGCCCGGCAGCCAGAGCTCGCCAGCACCCTTGGGACCGGCTCGGCCCGTGGCTCGGCAAGGCGCTAAAGCTGGTGCCGAGGTGGGCTGCAACCAGCGCGCACAATCCTTAGGCTGAACACTCGACTCCAAACCGCGCTGCGTTTGAGTTAGGCTTTCGCAGTTGCAATAGCCGATTGAGCCCCACCCCACCGAGAGCGGTGGTGATCATTCAAAGGGTACAAGATGGAGCTGTTGGGCCGGGCCCTGAACAAATCTCGCCGCGAGCAGCGTGGCAGAGTGCACCGCCCCGTTGATACCGGGCACTATCGAGAGCTTTCGCCAGTATTCACGGAGACGCAGGTCGTGCCCGTGGACCGAAAGGTGATGGCACGCGAATACATTATGAGTGGAGGCACTGAGGGCGCGAAGGGAGCCGTTTATCGCGCGCTACGTGCGCAAGTGCTGCAATGGCTCACCAAGGCCGGGAAGCGGTCCGTAGCAATTGCGAGCGTTGGCCCACGGGAAGGCAGAACTCTCACCGCAATCAACCTCGCCATCGCTATTGCCATGGATGTGAATCAAACATCCCTTCTTGTCGATGCCGATCTACGCAAACCCGACATACATAAGAGATTTGGCATCGAGCCTGCGCACGGCCTTGAAGACTATCTGAGCGGTGCCGTTCCGCTTGCGAGCTGCCTGATCAATCCGAGCATTGATCGGCTTGTCATTCTTCCCACGCGCAAGCCAATGGAAAACAGTGCCGAACTGCTTGCCTCGCCACGCATGACGGCGCTGACGAAAGAGCTGCGAGACCGTTATCGCGATCGTGTCATCATCTACGATACACCGCCTCTCACTTCTGGCGGCGATGCAATCGGTTTTCTGCCCAATGTCGAATCCGTTCTGCTTGTCGTTCGTGATGGCGCGGTACGGTCGGGTGAAATGGAAACAGCACTCGAATTGTTGCGTGACCGGAGTGTTATAGGCACCGTGCTCAATGCGGAAGTGTAAGACGCGTCAGGGTCTCGTCGTCACCGATTCGCCAATTTCGGAGGCATGGCGCGCGTGCCCGATCGTTGTGTGCCGCCATGTATGAAGCCTATTACGGGCTGAACGAGCGGCCATTCTCGCTGGTCCCAGATCCTGAATTCTTTTATCCGAGCGCAAAGCATTCGCTTGCGCTGAGCTTGTTCGAATATAGCGTCAGTGGCCAAGCCGGCTTTTGCGTTATTAGCGGCGAGGTTGGGGCCGGTAAGACGACTTTAATCAGGCGCTTCATCCAGGAAGCCCCTGAGCAAGTCACCTTCGGGCTTATTTCAAATCCGCATGTCGGTTTCGGCGATCTTCTTGACTGGGTGCTAGCGGCCTTCCACATTCCGCGCGCACAAGGCGACAAAGTCGAATCCTATCTTCGATTTCTCCAGTTTTTGGAAGATCAGGCCGAGCTCCGCCTGTATCCCGTGCTGATCGTCGACGAAGCGCAAAATCTTACCCTCGACGTGCTCGAGCAATTGCGCTTGCTCTCCAATGTCAACTCGGACAAGCAGCAGCTCCTGCAAGTCGTTCTCGTTGGACAGCCGGAATTGCTTGAGCGGTTAAGAGATCCGAGGCTCTCGCAATTCGCTCAACGCGTGTCGGTTCACCATCACCTAGGAACGCTGAGCTTTGCCGAAACGCGCGATTATATTCGCCATCGCTTGGCGCTTGCCGGGGCAGACCGCGAAATCTTTGAAGAACTCGCCATTGCGGCCGTTCAGTACTTCGCCGGCGGCGTGCCTCGCCTCATCAACTCGATTTGCGATATGGCCCTTGTTTACGGATACGCGGGTGATCAGGGCACTATTTCGCTCGACACAATTTTCGAGGTCGTAAGGGACCGAGAGAAGAGTGGTATCCTAGCCCTGCATCGCCGAATGGCGGACCTCGAGCGTGCGGATATTGTGGGCACACTCACTGCGATGATCCGCGAGTCACGGGACGCACAGCGGCCGCGGCCGGCGGCCAATGAATCCGACCCTCAGCCTCTCCGCGCAGAACGAGTGACGCCACTGTCGGGTGTCCGCTAACGAACTCACCTAGATGCCCGATTCGCCAGCGAGGTAAACCACCTCGCATGGACTATTCGTCACACCCAAATTTCTGACCGCACTGCAAAATATAGTCTAGACAAACGTAGGTACGATGGTAACCTTAATAAAGATTAAGCAGATATTTCGTGCAGCCCAATAGTGCCCACCACAACATTGTGTAGGTGGTGGGCGGTCCTTGTGCAGATCAAAAGACAGCCGGCCTACCTCTAATTCGCTTGCGCGAAAGCATGAGCGGCTTTGGGGGATCGTGAAAATCCGGAAGTTGGGGTTGTCTCCCGGTGAGGGCGTATGCGGATATTAATCAACGGATTGAATTACGCACCCGATCTAATTGGGGTTCCCAAATACACAACTGAAATGGCTGAGTGGCTCGCAAGCAGCGGCCACGAAGTGCGCGTCGTCACCGGACCGCCCTACTATCCAAGTTGGCGCGTGCAATCGCCCTATTCGGGCCTGCGCTATAAAAGCGAGCGGATCAACAACGTCGATATCATTCGTTGCCCGCTTTATGTGCCAAACCACCCAGGCGGAACCAGGCGCGTTCTGCACCTTTCGTCTTTTGCGCTCGCCAGCCTGCCAGTTGTTCTGGCCCAAGCGCTTGCTTTTCGGCCGGACGTTGTTATGGCGATTGCGCCAACGCTTCTTTCAGCACCAGCGACGCTCCTCGCTGCCCGGCTGTCACGCGCGAAAGCGTGGCTTCATGTGCAGGACTTTGAGCTTGAGGCCGCATTCTCTCTAGGTCTGCTCAAGGCCGGGCCTGTACAGTGCGCGGCGCGTGCCACGGAAGGCATGTTGTTGCGCGCCTTCGACCGGATCTCGACCATCTCCCAGCCGATGATCGATCTCTTACGTAAGAAGGGATGCCGGCCGGACCAAGTGCAGCTCTTTCGCAACTGGGCCGACTCCGATCTCGTTCCTCAGAAGGGCCGCAATCACTATCGCGAGCTCCTAGGCCTCAGCGACGATCACATCCTTGTGCTTTACTCCGGCACAATGTCCCGCAAACAGGGTCTTGAGATCGTTGTGGATGCGGCACACGAATTGTCCAACGTGAAGCACATACAATTCTTGATGTGCGGGGAC
>JBAQHC010000598.1:0-2417 GCA_049288095.1 Alphaproteobacteria bacterium
GGCTGTCTCCAAATTGGAGGCCGAGGCCGCCGAGCTGAGAGAAAAGATCGCGCAGCTTGAAGCGGAGATGGTGGCGGAGGAAGTGCGTGCTCAGGAAAGCCCGCTAGGTTCGGCGACCTTCGCGAATTACTTCAGGCGCGCGAGCGAAAAGCGGCGGGCACTTTCGGATTCGCTCAATGAGCTCGCACGCAGAATCCTTACGGCTCGGATGGAGCTCAAGAAGGTGTTCGATGAGCTGAAGCGCATCGAGACGCTGCGTGATCGCAAGGAACACGAAATGGCCGAAGAACTGAAGAGGGCCGAGCAAGCGGAGCTCGACGAGGTCGCGCTCCAGCAGCACCACCGCAACGGCGGCTGATCAAGGCCCCGCCCCTCCCCGGGGGTAAAGGCTTTTGAAAAAACAAACCCCATGCACAGTCCCGCGATGGGCGATTCAGCCGTCGCGGACACACGGCGAAGAGATTCACCAGCCGCCGCCGCCACCTCCGCCACCACCACCGCCGGAGGAGCCGCCGCTCATTCCTGAGGATGAACCGGGCGCCGTTGCTGCCGAAGCTGCAGCTGTTGAAAGTGCGCCGCCGAGCGCAGCGGCAAATCCGCCGGTCGTGAGGTGCGAGAGGCGCGGGCCGGAATACCAAGCAGGGCTGTAGCCGCCGGCTGTGCCCGGCGCTTGGTCCGCTGCCGCGAAGACGTGTTCAAAGCGCTTGTTCCATTGGTTCTCGACATCGAGCGCCATCGCATAAGGCAAATAGGTTTCGAACAGCTCAGGCGTTTCCTTGGGCGGCGTCAGCGCATCAAGGCGCTGCTGCTCGGCGGTGCCGAGATACATCCGGAAGCCTTCGATCTGGTCCAAGATTTTGCGGCCCGTAATGGTCGGCGCCTTCATCAGTTCAAAGAAGACTGCGTTGAGCGCCGCCGTACAGGCGACAAGCAGCGCAGACCAAAGCCCTATTTGCTGTGCGAGTTCGCGCCCGAGCAACACCGAGGCGAAGGCGAACGGAACGAAGAACAACAAAACGAAGACGACCTGGAATACGCCGGCGACGCGATCGCCAAACGAGTTGGCGCCGCTTCGAATGCGCCCGACGGCACGGGTCATCGCGAAGGCGCTTGCGCCAACCCAGAACGCAAGAACGGCGGCGCCGATCGCGGCTGCCTGGGGAGAGGGACTTGCAACCGCAGTTAGGAATCCAACGCCTAGCGTGATCAAAATCCCGAGCCAGAAATAGCCTTGATTGCGGGCGAAAAACTGCTTGCGGTCCTCAGCTTCAAGCGTCTCCCGCAAGCGATTAACGGCGTTGCCGAACTTTACGTAATTCTTCTGAACGACTTCGATCGTGTCTTCACTCGAAAAAAGTGCGGCGCTGATGCGGGCTTCCTCGGACGACCAGGCGGCACCTTTTCCGGTTCTGACGAGGCGGAATTTGTGCCCGTCATCGACAATCTTGAGATAGCCCTTGACTGCCATGTCGACGAGCGCAGCGGTGAAGGCCTTGCGGTCGTAACCCATGCGCCGGATGAATCTCACGGCAGCGGGGGAAAGATTGATCGGCGGATGATAAAGCGGAATGATTGTGCCGGATGGCGGGTCACGGCCCACGTGCAGCCACGCCGCCATGTAATAAGCAAGCACGCCGATGAAGCCGAGGCCAGAAATGAAGATCGGCATGTTCTGCGCAAGGAATTGCTCGGTGCGCTGCGCCTTGGTCGGCTCGGCGACGATGCCCTTCGGCCAGGTCACAACGATCGTCAGATTCTCGCGCGGCTCGAAAAGGCGCGTCGTGGCGAATTCAATGTGATTGTCACTCGTCTTTCGCGCTGCGAAATCCTTCGCGGTCGAGCCTTCGAAGCCTGTATAGCCTGTGTAGTCGAGAATACGCGCGCCTGCTGGCAAATCGACCTCGGCTTCGACGCGATCGGAATCAAAGCCCCAGCCGGTGCCGTTCACATTCCAATAAAGCTCGTCATAGTCCTTGTAGAAGCCAAGCTCGCCCGTGACGTCATAGGTTATCTCGTAAGTGTGCGGGCCTTCGGAAACGAACGTGTCGGCTCTACCGATTCTAATGCGTTTGCCGTTGGGAAGACCTTGAATGACATATGGCTCGTCTGCGCCGTCGCGCTTCACTGAAACCACTGAAAAACCGACGCGGTAGTTGACGCCCTCCGGGGAGCGATAGAGCGTCGGGAAATCGCGATAGATGCCGTGCTTGATTTCGCCGTTCTCGGCTTCGACCGCAATCGTCTCGACAACACGCATCGAGCCGTCTTGATGCACTTCGATCGCCGAATGAAACAGCGTGATGCGCTCATTTGCGAATGCTGGGACGCTGGTTAGCAACAGCAGTGCGATGAGTGTGAGGTGCAGTCGTTGAAAGACAGATGTGCGGCAAGAACTCTCCCCCCGTTCACGGGGGGAG
>JBAQHC010000599.1:0-2001 GCA_049288095.1 Alphaproteobacteria bacterium
CTCAACGCGTAAGCCCCTAAGGTGTCGCGTCTCCCTGGCCCGGCTCAAGAAGCGGTGCTCTTTATCTCGGGCAACAAGGCGCGGGTCTGCCCACTGCTTCTTGATGGACGCCTCAGACTGACGGGGACCTTCACCGTCGCGGGGTCGCGCATCGGGACCTGTCGCCCGAGCATATCATTATTCAGCAGAACGGGACGGTGACGCTTCTCGATTTCGGGATGGCGCGGTGGGCTCATCATGAGACGCCGAAGGCCGCCCGAGCTTACATGCAATATGACATTCTCGCCCTCGGCTTGATGCTTTGCGAGATGATCCTGGGGCGACGTCTGTTCGTCTATCGTGATCCGCTGGCGCTGCGGGTAGTGATCGAGGAAGCGTTCAACGAGGCAAGCGTAGAGCCTCCTGGGCGAGAACTAAGGACCATTCTTGCTCGCTCGATGAGTGTGGAGTCAGAGATGCAGGTCCGTGTCCGCCACCAGACCCGAGCCGGTGATCGACTTTCCCACTAGCTGATCGAGCGCTGAATCGCTGAATGCGTTACCACGCCTGCGGCGCAGAATGTACTCCTCGCCGCTATCGGCGTGCAAGATGACCCCCACATGATCGCTCTTGGATCCCGCAGCGATCCGCTCCCTTGTTACAGTCCCTGTGACCTGAGACCCTCAATCTCCTCCAGATTTGGGTAGAGTCCGTAACCTCCAGAGAGGAGACGGACGATGCGTAAGAGCAGGTTTTCGGAAGAGCAGATCATCGGGATTCTGCGGGAGCAGGAAGCGGGGCGGCCGACGGCGGACGTCTGCCGCAAGCACGGGGTCAGCGGCGCGACGTTCTACAAGTGGAAGTCGAAGTTTGGCGGCATGAACGTCTCGGACGCCAAGCGGCTGAAGTCGCTCGAGGACGAGAACGCGAAGCTGAAGAAGCTGCTCGCCGAGACGATGCTCGACAATGCGATCCTTAAGGACATCAACAGCCGAAAGTGGTGACGCCCGCCGCTAAACGGCAGGTCGTGGTTCACGCGTGCACGACACACGAGGTGAGCGAGCGGCGGGCGTGCCAAGCCTTAGGTGTTGACCGGTCGACGGTGCGCTACCGGAGCCTGCGCCCGGATGATGGTGCCGTTCGGCTGCGCATTCGGGAGCTGGCGCAAGTGCGCCGCCGGTTTGGCTACCGGCGTTTGCATTTCTTGCTGAAGAGAGAGGGCTTGGCAATGAACCAGAAGCGGTTCCGGCGGCTCTACCGCGAGGAGGGACTGCAAGTTCGCAAGCGTAGCGGCCGCAAGCGGGCTCTCGGGCTGCGTGCCCCGTTGGCGCTACCGTCGCGCCCGAACGAACGCTGGTCGCTCGATTTTGTCTCCGACACATTCACGGACGGCCGCCGGTTCCGCGCTCTCGCGGTTGTCGACGATTGCACGCGCGAATGCCTGGCGCTCGTCGCCGATACCTCGCTCTCAGGCGTTCGCGTTGCGCGAGAGCTCGACGCCATCATTGCGGTCCGAGGCAGGCCGATGACGTGCGTTTCCGACAACGGCACCGAACTCACCAGCATGGCGATCCTGGCCTGGAGCAATGGAACGGGGGTTGACTGGCACTACATCCAGCCGGGCAAGCCGCAACAGAACGCCTTCGTCGAGAGCTTCAACGGTCGACTCCGGGACGAGTGCCTGAACGAGACGGCCTTCTCGTCTCTCGCCGAGGCCCGCGCAGTGCTCGCCGCGTGGCGCGACGACTACAATCGCGTGCGGCCGCATTCCGCGCTCGCCAACCAGACACCGGAGGAGTTCAGCAATCACCACCTGGCCCTTGCCGCGACGACCGGCTATGGGCAAAACACTAACCCAGGGCTCTCCCTCTGAGTGGAGGAAGGAAGGGTCTCAGGTCAGTTCACCCATTGGGGTGGTTGAGAGCGATGCACGCAGTAAGCCGGATCATTTGGAGTTTGCGCTACCCGCGGCCACAAGGAACGCTCTAAGCAGATCGCTCAATTTTCCCACGAGCGTTCGCC
>JBAQHC010000600.1:0-17118 GCA_049288095.1 Alphaproteobacteria bacterium
TCGGCTTCCAATTGGGACCGCATCAAAGCCTCCGCACTTTCGCAGATCGACGAAGCGGAACGCGCCGGCCGCACCGTTACGCTGATTAGAACCGCGCCCGAAGCCGCGCAGACTTTCGCGCCGACAGCGCCGTCACGCGCCAAAGCGATCATAACCGCGATGGCGCCCGAGCCCTGGCTGCCGATGCGCGCCGATGTGCTCAAAGCCTGGAAAGCCGCGCCCGATGCGCCGAAAGCGGGCCGCCTGGTTTGGCTGAGCGACGGCATTGCCGGCGGCGACGGCAAGGCATTCGCGCGCGCGCTCTCGAACATGCGCAAAGTCGATGTGTTTGCTCCCGCTGCGGGCGACCTGCCGATCGCGATCCGGCCCGCGCAATCGCTGACGGACGAGATCAAGGCAATGCTTGTGCGGGCGCAAACCGGGGTGCGCCAGGAAGGCAGCCTCACTGCCTATGACCGCGCTGGGCGCGTCATCGCACGCGCCAACTACGCCTTCGAGGCTGAAGCCGCGGCAAGCGCCGTGCATTTCAAACTGCCGCTTGAGGTGCGCAACAAGATCGAGCGTATTGCGATCGATGGCGGCAAGAGCGCGGGAGCTGTGACCTTGCTCGATGACCGCTGGCATCGCCGCGCCGTTGGCCTCGTCTCGGGCGGACCGATCGAATCCGCTCAGCCTTTGCTCGGCGATCTCTATTATGTCGAGCGCGCGCTCGAACCGTTTTCCGAGTTGCGCAAGGGCGACATCAGCAAGCTGATCGACCAGCACGTTTCAGTGCTCGTGCTTGCTGATGTCGGCCACATTGTCGATGAAGATGCGCAGAAGATTTCCGCCTGGCTCGAGCAAGGCGGCGTGCTCATTCGCTTCGCCGGGCCGCGCCTCGCAACCCAAGCCGATGAGCTTGTGCCGACGCCTCTGCGCACCGGTGGCGGGCGCGTGCTCGGCGGTGCACTCTCTTGGGGCGAGCCGCAAAAGCTCGCGCCCTTCGACACCTCAAGCCCGTTTTACGGTCTCGCCGTTCCCGATGACGTAACCGTGCGGCGGCAAGTGCTGGCCGAGCCTTCGCTCGAGCTGGCAAGCCACACCTGGGCGCGATTGGCCGACGGCACGCCGCTCGTCACCGCAACCGCGCGCGGCAAGGGCCACATCGTGCTCTTCCACGTGACGGCCAATTCCGATTGGTCGAACCTGCCGCTCTCCGGTTTGTTCGTGGATATGCTCGAGCGGGTGGTCGATCTCTCGCAATTCGCCGGCGCGCCCAATGCAAGCGGCGCCGCGAATGCCGCAACGTTGACGCCGCGCCAAACGCTCGACGGCTTCGGCACGCTGAAAGCGGCACCTGCTTCGGCGCAGCCGATTTCGCTCAATGAGCTGAACAATTTGCGCCCTGCGCCAAATCATCCGCCCGGGCTTTACGGCCCCGCCGATAGCCCGCGTGCGCTCAACACCACACGCAGCAATGAGACGCTGCAGCCGCTGACCGAATTGCCGTCGGGCGCGACGATGAATGTCTACGCCGCCGACCGCGTCGTGCGGCTCGGCCCATCGCTACTCGTTGCCGCGATCATTCTGGCGCTGATCGACGGCCTCGCGGCGCTCTCGTTGATGGGAAAGCTGAGCTTGCCCCTGCCAGGCGCGCGAAGCGCAGCCACGGCGCTTCTTGTCACCACGCTCATCTTTGCAAGCGCGCCGCGCGCGCATGCCGATGAATCAACATTGCTGGACGATGCACTGCACACGCATCTCGCCTACATCGTCACCGGCAATCCCTCCGTCGACTCGATGAGCCGCGCGGGACTTGAAGGCCTTACGCAGCGATTGACCGCGAAGACTGCACTCGAACCTGATCGCCCCGTCGGCCTCGACATCGAGCACGATCAGCTGATTTTCTTTCCGCTGATCTATTGGCCGGTGACGGCCGCGCAGAAGCCGCTCTCCGCCGATGCGGAACGCAAGCTTGGCCAGTATCTCAAAACCGGCGGCATGATCTTGTTCGACACGCGCGATCAAGACATCGCCTCGACAATTCCTGACGGTCAAACGCCCGCCGCTCAAGCGCTGCAACGATTGCTGCAAGGCCTCGACATTCCGGCGCTCGAGCCAGTGCCGCAAAACCATGTGCTCACGCGCTCATTCTATTTGCTCAATGATTTTCCTGGCCGCTTCGAAGGCGGCAAGGTATGGGTCGAGACCACCGGCGAAGGGCCGGATTCGGAAGGCGACCCCAAAGAGGGCGCGGTCAATGACGGCGTCTCGTCTGTCATCATCGGTTCGAATGATTGGTCATCCGCTTGGGCGATCGACCAAACCGGCCGGCCCGTCGCTGCGATGGTGCCGGATGGCGAGCGCCAGCGCGAGCTTGCGTATCGCTTCGGCATCAACCTCGCAATGTACGCGCTCACCGGCAACTACAAAGGCGATGAAGTGCATACGCGCGAGCTGATCAAGCGGCTCGGCGAGTGATGGAGGTGCGCCTTTCCCACGGGTTCCTTATCGCCTCTCCCTTGATGGGAGAGGTCGGATCGCTTGGCGCGCAGCGCCCTAGCGATCCGGATGAGGGTGGGGCCACAAGCAAGGAGTCTTTGATTCAACCCCTCACCCTATCCCTCTCCCACAAGGGGAGAGGGGATTCGTTTGAGTGACACGGATGAATCTCAACCTTACAATCGTGCCGCTGATTCCTGTGCCGCTGCTCGCCGTGCTCGGCGTGCTGTGCGTCGGCGTTATCGGGCTTGGGTTCTTCTTCCGCGCGCGCGGCGCGGCGCTGCGGGCGCTCGCGCTTGGCCTTGCGCTGCTTGCGCTCGCCGGCCCCTCGCTCAATCGCGAGACGCGAAAGCCGGTGAACGATGTTATAGCTGTCGTCGTCGATCATTCGCAAAGCGAACATTTGCCGGGCCGCACCGAGGCCGCCGACAAGGCGCTCGCGACGCTCAAAGAACAGCTCAATGTGAAAGGCATAGATTTGCGGATTGTCGATGCAGCTTCGAACCCTGACGATGACGGCACGCATTTGTTCGGCCCGCTCGCCGATGCGTTGCGCGATGTTCCCTCCGACCGCTTGGGCGGCGCGATCCTCCTGACCGACGGCGAAATTCACGATGTGCCACCGAACCCAAAAGCTGCGGGAATCGATGCGCCCGTGCACACGCTCATCACGGGCAAGAAAGGCGAGGCCGACCGCAAGTTGACGATCGTCGAAGCGCCACGTTTCGGCATTGTCGGCCAGACGCTGGCCTTTCAAGTGCGTGTCGATGACCTCGGCAATTTGCCCGCGAACGAGCCCGCGCGCGCTTCGGCGCGCATTGAAGTGCGCATCGATGGCGGCGAGCCGAACTATTACACCGTTCCGGTCGGCGGCCCGCGCACCATCGAGTTTCAGCTCGCGCATGGCGGCGAGAACGTCGTTGAAGTCGAAGCCGAGCCCGGCCCGGCCGAGCTGACCTTGCAAAACAACCGCGCGGTGATCGTGACCAATGGCGTGCGCGACCGTTTGCGCGTGCTGCTCATCTCGGGCGAGCCGCATGCCGGTGAGCGCACCTGGCGCAATCTGCTCAAAGCCGATCCATCCGTTGACCTCGTGCATTTCACGATTTTGCGCCCGCCCGAAAAGCAGGACGACACCGACGACCGCGAGCTTGCGCTGATCGGCTTTCCGGTGCGCGAGCTTTTCTCGGTCAAGCTCTATGATTTCGACCTGATCATTTTCGACCGCTATCGCCGGCGTGAAGTGATCCCCTCAGCCTATTTCGGCTACATGGCCGACTATGTCGAATCCGGCGGCGCGCTCCTCATCGCCGCAGGGCCCGATTACAATTCGGTCGATTCGATTGCGAACACGGCGCTCGTCTCGCTGCTGCCGGCGCAGCCGACCTCGCACATTTTTGAGCAGGGCTTTCAGCCGCGCGTCTCCCCGCTCGGCTTCCGCCACCCGGTGACAGCGGGCCTCTCGGGCGCCAACCCGCCGGACAGCGACGCCGCGCCGACTTGGGGCCGCTGGTTCCGTTTGGTCGACACGCAACAAGTGAGCGGCGAGACGCTGATGACCGGGCCTGATCAGCGCCCGCTGCTCATTCTCGACACCGCGGGCAAGGGCCGCGTTGCGCAGCTTCTCTCCGATCAAGCGTGGCTGTGGGCGCGCGGCTTCGAGGGCGGCGGCCCGCAAGCCGAGCTGCTGCGGCGCCTCGCGCATTGGCTGATGAAGGAACCCGATCTCGAAGAAGAAGTTTTGCACGGCGAAGTGAAAGGCCACGCGATTGAAATCACGCGGCGGACGATGGCCGATACCGTTGCACCTGTCGAAGTCACGACGCCCTCCGGCAAGAAACAAAACGTGACGCTCGCGCAAACCGCGCCGGGCCGCTTTGAGGCGGCGATGCCGATCGATGAGGTCGGGCTTTATCACATGACCGACGGCAAGCTGAATGCGCTTGTCGCCGTCGGCCCGCTCAACCCGCGCGAAGTTTCCGATATGCGCGCGACGGATGAGCTTGTGGCGCCGGTCGCAAAAGCCACCGGCGGCGGCACTTATTGGATCGGCACCGGCAATTCGCCGGATCTGCCTGGGATCCGTTTCGTTGCGAGGGATCGCACCGCGGCTGGGCGCGATTGGCTCGGCATAAGGCGCAACGGCGCTTATGTCGTGACATCCATCGAAGAGACGCCGCTTGTCGTGCCGTCTCTTGCGCTCGCGATTATTGCCGGGTTGTTCCTCCTCGCCTGGCGCCGCGAAAGCCAGTAACAACCCTCTAACTGTCATCCCGTGCGCATTGCGGCACGAAGTGACGCGGTGCAGACACGGGATCCAGAACTGTGGATCCCGGATCTGCGAAGCAGCATTGCATGCTGCATCGCGTCCGGGATGACACAAGTAAGTTCAGTGAATGGTGCGGGCGGGCGCATCCGCCGCGGGCTTTGCGGCGTTGGAAAATTCCGGGTCACTACGGAGCCGCTGTTCGGCATCGAACATGTAATCGCGCGTGATCGGCAGGGCGCGCAAGTTTTTCGTCAGCTGAATTTGGAACACCATCATCGCGCCGGTGCGGAACGCAGCTTCCGAGCCAGCGAGATAGAAGTCCCACATCCGGCAGAAGCGTTCGTCGAACAATTTCGCGGCCTCGCTCCAACGCGTATGAAAACGCGCACGCCAGGCTTTCAAAGTCTCGGCATAGTGCAATCGCAAAATCTCGATATCCGTCACGAACAAGCCCGAGCGCTCGATCGCCGGCATCACCTCGGAGAGCGCAGGCGTATAACCGCCGGGGAAGATGTATTTCTCGATCCACGGATTGGTCGCGCCCGGCGGGCCCATGCGCCCGATCGAATGGAGCACCGCAACGCCATCCGGCTTGAGCAAACGCTTCACGTTCTCGAAGAACTCGGGATAGTGCGCGACACCAACATGCTCGAACATGCCGACCGAGACGATGCGGTCGAACGGGCCTTCAAGATCGCGGTAGTCCTTAAGCTCGAAACGCGCATGTGACGCAAGCCCCCCGCGCGCGGCGCGCTCACTCGCAACGCGCTGCTGCTCTTGTGAAAGCGTAACGCCCGTGACCCCAACGCCGCTCGAGCGCGCGAGCGAGAGCCCCAAGCCGCCCCAGCCGCAACCGATGTCGAGTAAGGAAAGGCCCGGCCGCAGCGCGAGCTTGCTGGCCAAGTGGCGCTTCTTGGCTTCTTGCGCCGCGTCGATGTCGGCCGCGCCATCCTCGAAATAGGCGCAGGAATATTGCATGTCGGCATCGAGAAAGAGCCGATAAAGCCGCTCATCGAGATCGTAATGATGCGCCACATTGGCCCGCGCGCGGTGTCTTACATTGTCCTGGCGCCACAACCGCGTTGCGACGCGCAATTTACCGATCAGCTTGGTGAGCGGAAAATCGCGCAAGGCATCCCAATTGTCCTCGACCATGCACAGGAATTCGAGAACATCGGCCGCGCTGCCGAACGAAAGCTCGCCGTCCATGTATAGTTCGCCGAGCTTGAGCTCCGGGCTCAGGAGCATCGCGTTCTCGGCGTTCCTGGTATGAAAGCGCAGCGCGGCTTGGCGCCCCGGCTCATTGCCATAGCGCGAAGCTTGACCATCCGCCCAAATCACATCGAGCCGGCCACGCCGGAAGACGTGCTTGAACATCTGGTCGAGCACCAAGTTCATGCGAGCAGTCTAACGCCGTTGCCCCTGGCCGGGAACCGCACCGCCCGCAAGAAGTTCCGTCAGGCGATGCGTCTTCCGGCGGGCTTTACCTCGCCGCGTGCACCGGCCAACGCGCCAGGCACGAGCTCCTTGTAGAGAATGCGGGCCGGATCGACCGGCCCCGGCAAGCTCATCTGGCCCACCGGCACGGGCGCAAAGCCCACCCGCGCATAATAGGGCGGATCGCCCACAAGGATCACCAGCCGGTGGCCAAGCTCGGCGGCGCGCTCAAGGCTCAGCTCCATCAGCGCTTTGCCGATGCCCTGGTTCTGGCGCTCCGGGTGAACCGCGAGCGGACCAAGCAACAGCGCGGGCGCCTTGCCGATCGTGACGGGCCAATAACGGACCGAGCCGCACAGCACATCGCCATCCCGCGCAACGAAGGAAAGCTCGGGAAGGCCTTCGCGGCCCTCGCGCAAGCGATAGGAGGTTTTCACAAAGCGGCCGGGCCCGAAGGCGCGGTCGTTCAAAGCCTCGACAAGCGGCGATTGGTGAGGCGCTTCAAGCGCGACAAGGAAAGGTTGTTTGAGCATTTCGGATCCAGAGCTGGAGCGATCAACGGAGCTGCGCTTCTTGCCGCCGCGGCCGGCGCCCGCCCGCTTCAAGCTCAGCGGCGAGCGTCAAACGCACGCGACGGCACACCACTTCGGCGTGCCGCGCCTCGTCGCTCCGCTCTTGTCGCAATGCTCTTCATCTCGCTCCGCCCAGAAGGGCCTTCAGATCTTTCGCGCGCTATATTGGGATGTTCGCCCCCGCTGTAAAGGGCTTTGGCGCAACCATTGCGTCAAATAGTTCGGCGTTAGCTTCAAGGCGGTTAAGGCGGAGCCCGGCCGTTGACGAAATCGTGCCGTGACGCGGCCATAAATTCCTTTCAAAGTCGGCCGGCCAGGGGGCGGAGACATCAGTGCCGAACAATCGACCTTTAAGCCTGCTCGTGATCGCGGGAATGGCGGCGCTTGCCGGCGCGGCCCTCTCTGTAGTCGGCGCATACACAGGATCGCTTTCGTTCTTTCTCGACTTCTTCGGACAATTTGCAATCCAAGCGATCGTCGTCGCCATTGCCCTCGCGCTTCTTTTTGCGGTTTTGCGCAGGCCGGCGCTTGCCGCCGTTTCAATTGCCGTCGCCGCCGCCGGCTATTTCGCTATCAACATCGCCTCGCCGGTCGAGCCATGCGCAGGAGCGCCGACGCATCGCCTGCTGTTTTTCAATGTCTGGGACGACAACATGCACGCGTCGGAGACGGTGGATTTCGTCGCGCGCCAAAACGCCGAGACCGTCGTGCTCGCCGAGGTCAATCCGCGCTTTCGCCCCGCGCTGGGCAAGCTTCGCAAGCTCTATCCCTACCGGGTCGAATGCCCAGAAGATGAGGAATGCCAGTTCTACGTCTATTCGCGCTTTCCGATCTCAAAAGTTGAGCACCCCTCACGCTCATTCGTCGAGATCATCGCCGCCTATCCTGAGGCGACAGTTACGCTGGCGGGTCTTCACGCGCTCAGGCCATTTCCGTTTCATCGCTTCTGGTATCAGATGGGCCAGGTCAGCTTTATGGCGAATTCGATCGCACATTTGCCTGAGCCCCGGATCATCGTTGGCGATTTCAACGCGGCAAGCTGGAGCGCGATCATAAAAACGGTCAGCCGGATTGACAATGTCAAACCGCTGCCCTCGCGCGGCACCTGGTTTGCGGGTGTGCCTTGGCCGCTGCGCATTCCGATCGACAACGCGCTTGTCAGCGACGAAATCGTTTGCGCCAAGAAGACGGTCGGCCCTTCGGTGTTTTCCGATCACCGCCCGATCTGGATCGACTTCGCATTCGAGTCCGGCGCCGCGAAGGGCGCACATTGATCACCACAGAGCTGTCGGCTTTTCGAGCCCGCGCCATTCGGCAAGTCTGCGCCGCGTTGCCTCGCTTGTCGCATCGGGCGGGGATGATGGATCGAAGAAGCCGTGCTCGGCAATCTCGTGATTGGGCTTGGCCTCGATCTTGAAACGCTTGAGCGAGTACAGCACGATGTGATCGGATTTGTGCTCGCGGAAATTCGAGTAGGTGTGAAACAATTGCGGCCGCTCGAGCGGGGTGACGCCAACTTCCTCATAAAGCTCGCGCGCGACAGCCGCCTCAATGCTCTCGCCGCGATCAACACCCCCGCCCGGCAAATACCAGCCCGGCAAATAAGTGTGACGCACCATCAGCACATGCCCATCCTCGCGCACGACAAGGCAGCGCACACCGAGCGTCAAAGGCCTTGCGACGCGCCGGTAAGCGAGCCGGATGCCGTAAAGAACACGGAGAATCAGCGGCGTCATGCCCGCAACTATGGAGCGGCCGGCAACGCGCTGTCATCACCCGCGGCTTGTGCTAGAACGACACAAAAGGGAGGCGCCTCATGAATGGGCAAGACAATTCGGCGCAACGCGACGCCTGGAACGGCATTATGGGCGATTCCTGGAGCAGGTTTCAGGATGCGCTCGATGAAATGATGCAGCCTGTGTCGGCAAAACTGCTCGCCGCGGCAGACATCAAGTCCGGCGAACGCGTGCTTGATATCGGTTGCGGTTGCGGGCCGACGACGATCGCAATCGGCAAGCTGATTGCACCGAAGGGCCACGCCACCGGACTCGACATCTCGGGCCTGCTGTTGCAAAGCGCGCGCGAGCGCTCAGCCAAGCTCGGCTTGCCGATCGACTTTATCGAGGCAGACGCATCGACTTATAGCTTCACCGCAACCTATGACAGAATCTTCTCGCGTTTCGGCGTCATGTTCTTCGCCGACCCCACGAGCGCGTTCAAGAATTTGCGCACGGCGCTCAAGCCGGGCGGCAAAATGAATTTCGCATGCTGGCGCCGGCTCGAAGAGAATCCGTTCATGTCGGAGCTTTCGGCCGAGGTCAGCAAATTCGTGCCCATGCCGCTGCCGCCTCCGAGCTCGGGCTATGTGCCGGGGCCGGCAAGCTTCGGCGATAAGGCATTCACCCAATCAATGCTCGAAAGCGCAGGATTTAAGAACCTTGCAATCGAGCCGGTGAACCTGCCGCTCGCCATGCCGGGCAAGACGCTGGAGGATCGCATCGCCTTTTATGGCCGCATTGGCCCCTGCGCCGCCTTCATGCGCGAGGCAAGCGAGGAGCAGCGCCGGCAGGTTGAAGACATCACGCGCCGCTGGGTGAAATCGCGCATGGATGCCGGCCGGGTCACCCAAGACGGGGCGATTTGGCTGGTGCGCGCGACAAACTGATCCACACAACCGGGCGCTGCATCCGCCATTTTTTGGTGGGCCCGAGAGCCCGCTCCTTGGGTGCTGGATCAAAATGACTATAATGGTTCCTCAAAAGTGGTTTGAGGAAATGTCGCGCCGCCTTCTTACACTCGCGTTCATCGCATTACTTGCGTCTCTCGCCTCCTGCGCGACGCCGAGCGACAGCTTTAACGCGCGTGCACGCCTCGCCGGCCTGACTGAGTCGCTCGTCCACGGCAATCCGTTCGATCACGCCGTCTACTGGAACCAAGCCGCCTTGGCGATGCGCGCCGGCGGCGGCGACAAGGTGCTCCATGTCTACTTCGACGGCGATGGCGAGCCCTGGTATGGGGGACATCCGACGCTCGATCCGACGGCGCGCAATCCCTTGATCCTGCGTCTGATGGCGCTCGATAGTGAGCCCGCAGTGTTTCTCGGCCGGCCCTGCTTCAACGGCCTCTCCGAAACGCCGCAGTGCAACTACAAGCTTTGGAATGATGCGCGCTATTCAGATCAGGTCGTTTCGAGCATGACGACAGCACTCGGCCGCGTCACCAAGCAGGCGAGCGCCGAGCGCGTTGTTCTATTCGGCGCATCGGGCGGCGGCGCACTTGCCGTGTTAATTGCCGATCGCATCGATTATGTCGACGGCATTGTGACTGTCGCCGCCAATCTCGATACCAAGGCTTGGCTCGCTTATCACCAATATTCCGGCATGCGCGAATCTCTTAATCCCGCTGTCGACGGCAGGCGCCACGAAGCGCGCCATCAATATGTGTTCGAGCGTCATTATTCCGGCGGGCGCGATCAGATCGTGCCGACGAACACGATGACCAAGGGGTTGCGTAACCCCAACGAACTGATTGTCATTCCCAACTACGATCACAATTGCTGCTGGGCCGACATTTGGCCGCAAGTTCTGACAGATGTATCGCAATTGACCGACAAGGTCCCTGCCGCCTCTTCAGCGAGCCGCTAGTGTAGTGGATTTGAAGTTCCTGCGATCGATGCGTCAGGCGTTTTCAGGAACTTCAAATCCGAAAACCACACTAGAAATATGGTGTTGCTAGTGTCCTTTCGATTCGTAAGTTCGCCCATGGCTTGCGACGTGCTCCAACGAACTTACGAATCGGGACACTAGCGCGCACACTATGCGTTCAAGCACCGTTCAGGTGGCGGGCCACTTAATCTGGCCCGCTCAATGGAGGGCCCATCATGTCCCAGACTAAAACTCTGCGCCCGATTCTGTTCGCCGTAGCGCTTTCCTGGCTGGCCGGCCTCGGCACCGCCGCCATCGCCGCAACGCCCCCGCAAGGCGGTTACGTCGGCGACCTCGCCGGTCTCACCGAAATTTCGCGTTCTGGTTTTGACGCGGTTTTCGCCAAGGGCGGCACCTTGCCAAAGGGCTTTTCGTCCGTCTACGTCGCGCCGGTTGGCGTCATTTCCGGGCAGGACAAAACGCTCGACGAAATGAGGCCCAGTGACCGCAAGCCGATGCAAGATTACCTCTATGATCAGCTGACCAAGCAACTCGGCAAGAAGTTCACGCTCGCGAGCAAGCCCGGCCCAGGCGTGCTTGTCGTCTCGGCGGCGTTCACTGCGCTCCGGTCCAACAAGCCGACAATGAGTGATCTGTCCAAGCAGCCCGGCACCGACTACGCCAGATCCTTTGGCATCGGCAAGGCTGGTATTCAGATCGATCTGCGCGATGGCGCAAGCGGCGAATTGCTCGCGGCCTTCGTTGATCACCAGGAAGGCGATCCGATCGACTCGAACCTTAATATTCACACCCAGTGGGGCGATGTCCAGCATTTCAGCCGCGATTGGGCGGAGGCGATCACGCAAAGCCTCGCAGGCTAAACCTCGAAGGTGAGGTGACACGCCTCGCCTTCACTCTCGCGGAAAACACTGACACGGCTCAGGGTGGGTAAATCCATTCTGAGCCGATCGCTTATCCAGAGGGCGATATTCTCAAGTGTCGGCCGCGAATGCCCGAGCACATCATTGAGCAGGCTATGATCGAGCGCGCTCGTCACCGGACCAAACGCATGCTCAATCTCCTCGAAAGGCGCAACCGCTCCGTTCGAAGCGATCTCACCCGCGAGCGCGACCTCGACGCGATAGGAATAGCCATAGATCTGCGCGTCCTTGCGATGCGCCGCCTCAAATCCAAAACTCTTGACGATCTCAACGCGGGCCATCACGGAATCCCGATCAGCTTGTGAGTTTGCAGGCTGAGCCGCCAGCGAGGATGCTCAAGGCAATAGCGCGTCGCAAGCGCCGTGTTCTTCTCGCGCTCGGGCCCATCCATCGGCTGTAGGAAGAAGTGGCGGAACGAGAGCCCCTCAAAGCGCGCAGGATCAACACCCGATTGCGGGTAGACGAGCTTGAGCTCGTCGCCACGAGACTGCGCGAGCGTCGCGTCCGCTTTGGGGCTCACGCAAATCCAATCCAGACCGCGCGGAAGCTCCAGCGTACCATTACTTTCGATCGCGATCTCAAATCCGGCAGCGTGAAGCGCGGCGATCAGGGCATCGTCGAGCTGCAGCGCCGGCTCGCCGCCGGTGCACACGACGAGCGGCTTGCCGCCCACCTCTGCCGGCCAGGCGCACGCAACGGCGGACGCAAGCTCCGCGGCGCTCGCGAACTTACCGCCGCCCACGCCATCGGTGCCGACAAAATCCGTGTCGCAGAATTGACAGACGGCGCGCGCGCGATCGCGCTCAAGGCCCGTCCATAAATTGCACCCCGCAAAGCGCAGAAACACGGCGGCGCGGCCGGCTTGCGCACCTTCGCCCTGCAGCGTGAAGAAAATCTCTTTGACTTGATAGACCATCAGCCGACTGAGGATTGCCCGACCCAAGCGAGATAGCCCTTGGACCTGAGTTGGCAAGCCGGGCAAGTGCCGCAGCCATAGCCCCAAGCATGGCGATGCGTGCGGTCGCCCTGATAGCAGGTGTGCGTCTCCTCGACGATAAGATCGACAAGTGGCTGCCCGCCGAGCTCATGCGCAAGCGCCCATGTTGCGCGCTTATCGAGCCACATGAGCGGCGTTTCGATGACAAAGCGCGTATCCATGCCGAGACCGAGCGCCACTTGCAGCGCCTTGAGCGTGTCGTCGCGGCAATCCGGATAACCGGAGAAATCCGTCTCGCACATGCCGCCGACGAGATGCTTTGCCCCGCGCGCATAAGCAATCGCCGCCGCGAAGGTGAAGAAGATGAGGTTGCGCCCGGGCACGAAGCTTGTCGGCAAGCCGCCGGCGCCGGTCTCGATCGGAACATCGCGCGTAAGCGCCGAGGCGCTGACTTCGGACAGAACCGCCAGATCGAACGTATGATCCGGTCCCAGCCGCGCCCGCCAGTCGGTATTCAAATCGACAATCCGCTCAAGCACGCGCCGCCGCGCCTCAAGCTCCACCCGGTGGCGTTGTCGGTAATCGAAACCGACCGTCTCCACTGCGGCGAAACGCGAAAGCGCCCAAGCCAGCGCGACGGTCGAATCCTGGCCGCCGGAATAGAGGACAAGCGCTTTTTGACTCGCGCTCAATGACAGAAATTCAGCAGCCGGACACATAGGGCATCATACCGCAGGCCGAGCTCCAAAGCAGCGAGGTGGTTCCTCTTGCGGAACTGCAGGTTGCAATCGCAATCTGGTAACTAGTCGGAGGATGGGGACATACATGACTAGAACTTCACGCAGGCGGCGCCTCGTAAGGCGGAGGGTCAGAACAGTATCGTGTTTTCTTGATACACCGAGAACGCCCGACCTCCGGGCGTTCCGTGATTGGTACCAAGCTGTCGAAGGCGCGATCGATCTGGGATGGACCCCGGAAGCGATCATTGAAAACATTGGACGGTTTCAAAACCAAGCTTTGGTGACCGCGGTCATCGAGGACGGCCACGACTATCGGAACGTCGTTGTCGGAGCGCACTGGCAGACCATGCACGGCCGGGACGTCACCAACACGCTGCTCAGCCAATATCCCAACCCGGAGGTCCGCGAGAAGACGCGCATTCTGTTCAATCAGATCATCCATTCAAGACGGGCGCTGTTTATCGATACGCCGCCGATTGCCGCCCGGCGCGTACATCGCAGCAAAGGCCTTGAAATGGCCTTCATGCCGCTCCGGGGCCGCAATGGCAAGGTGACTCACCTCATCACCGCCGTTCCGCATTATCAATCAATATTCGGGACGCGGTAGCGCCTGATAGGCTTGGCGCAGTGAATCCGACCATTTCTGGCGCACATGCCGGAAATACGGATCGTCGTCGCCGATACGCCGCCGCACATCGAGCTTCAAGGCATCGCGCTTGTAGATCGCAAGATCGATCGGCAAGCCGACGGTCAAATTCGAGCGCAAAGTCGAATCCATCGAGATGAAGCAGAGCTTCACGCCGTCGAACAAATCAGTTCGATAGGTGAGCACCCGGTCGAGAATCGGCTTGCCGTATTTGTGCTCGCCGAGTTGCAAGAACGGCGTGTCTTGCGTGGCTTCGATATAGTTGCCGGCGGGATAGACATGAAACAGGCGCATGCGCCGGTCTTTGATTTGGCCGCCGATGAGAATTGAAACATCAAAGCCGATATTCTGCGCCTGCAGCGTCGGCCCATCCATGTGATAGACTTGCCGGACTGCTGCACCAACAAGCTCGACGGCTTCCACCATGGAGCCGACCTGCGCGAGCGTCTTGGTCGGCTCACCGCCGCCCGGCGCCGGCATAGATTCAAGCACGCGGTTCATCACGGCTTGCGTCACCGCAAGATTGCCGGCGGTCAGCGCGACAATGACGCGTTCACCCGGCACCTCGACGACATGCATCTTGCTGAAGGTCGCGATGTTGTCGACGCCCGCATTGGTACGCGTGTCCGAGAGGAACACCAGACCGTCTTGCAGACAAAGGCCGACGCAATAAGTCAATTCGTTCCCCGGGACTCAACGGCTCCCTACGGAAGGCTAGGGGCGCCACTATCGCGGAGCAAGCGTAAACGCCAGCCTTAAGGGTGCGGCTCAATCGGCCAGCCACTCGATCCAGCCGCCGTGCGGATCGCAGCGCGCGAGCTCAATCCTTTGCGCCTCGCCTGCCAGGTAGCTCGTGAGGGTGATCGGATAGCCTGATCCGTCCCATTCTACGCCGACCTCATAGATTGCGCGTCTTGCGCTTGCCGCATGGAGCGCCGATTCGAGCGCCGTGAGCTGCTGGGATGAAAGCTGATAGGTGACGAGCGTGTGCGCGACGGTGAGCGGACCCGGAGGCCCGCGCTCAACGAGTCTTGCCAAATCCTCAGACGCATTGCCACGCTCGATGGGAGGCGGATATTGCGCGGCGATGGCGAGCGCAGCATCGAGGCGTTTGAGCCGGTCGACGCGCTCGGGCCAAACAAGCGCGCGCAACCAAATCCGCTCTTGCGGCGAGCTCAGATCAACCGGGTTGAGCTCAAGGCCCGTGATCGCACTTACCTCCGGCAATTGCGGTGCGAGCTTCGGCCACCGCTGCCCCCGAAGCTCGGAGGAGAGAGTTAGCGCGGCCCCATCATTGCGCGTGAGTGCTACGCCGCGTTCACCGCCATAGCGATAGCCATAACGAAACCAATTGAGATTGAGCCCAGCGCTCGGGCCGATCTCGATGATGTTGAGTGGCACGCCGGTTTCGCCTGCAATGCGGTCGTAGGCTGGATAGAGCAGCGCGGAGCGGCCGACTTCATTCGTGTTGGTGACACGCGTTTTGATGATCGGTTCGAGACGCTCTCGTTCTCGCCCAACGAAGGACTTGAATGCCGCATAGGCACCGTCATCAGGAGCACGGACGCCGCCGCAGCTCGGATAATATTCCGTGAGCGGATGTTGTGTGCCCGATAGCAGAAGCGCGTGCACTGCGCCGAACAAGATATTGGCTTGCGGCTGCTCGGCACGCGCGAGCGACGCAGAGGCCAGCATCTCCGGATCTTCCGCGATGGCGAGCGCAAGGCGCTCATAAAGCGGCGAGCCGCCGCTTCGTGCAAACCCTGCAAATGACCTGAAATACGGCGCACCGGCAACGCGATCGCGCGCCATCATTTATCCCCGTCTGGATTGGGGAGCGGCACGCCGGCCGAGCCAAAGGCCTTGCGCTGATTTTCGGCAACGCCTTCCAGGCTGAAATTCGCAATCGCCTCGTTGAACAAGCGATGGAAATTGAGCTCGGCGCCCAAATGCAGAAACACGCCGCCCAGGCCGATCGCCGCGCGGTCCATGAACACGAATTCGCGCGGCGGCCGCACAGGTCCGAGCTGGCGCAGTTTCCGGTGCACGGTGAAGGCTTCCTTGCGGCCATATTCGCCGGGCGAGACACCATCGGCAATGGAACGAATGCGGTCTTCGAGCATCGGCCCATAGATGAAATGAGCCCAGATATTGAGCGCCTCGATCACCTCGCGTTTCAAACCTTTGAAACCCCACGTTTCATAAGCGTGGACCGCAAGATCGAGATCATCGCGCTCAAGCGCGTGATAAAGATCGACAACACCGCCGACGAATTTCGGCCCGAAGGTTCTGATGCAACCATAGTCCAATAGGTTGATGCCGCTCTCCAGGCCATCTCCGTAGACGGAATAATTGCCGAGATGCGGATCGCCATGGATCGCACCGAAACGGTTGAACGGGCGCCACCACGCGCGATACATGATGTCGCCGATGCGGTTGCGCACTTCTTGCGGCTGGCCTTCGGCGAATTTGAGCAGCGGACGACCTTCGAGCCAGCTCATCGTCAAAAGCCGCTTGGTCGAAAGCTCAGGAATGATCTCGGGCACTCTTATGCCCGGCTCATCGGCGAGCATGATGCTGTAAAGCGCGGTATGGCGCGCTTCGAGATCGTAATCGAGCTCTTCACGCAGGCGCGCGCCGATCTCGACGGCAACCTCGCTCGTATCGATTGCGGTATCCATGCGCTTGTGAAGCGCGAGCAGCAGCTTGAATTGCTTCAGGTCCGCTTCGACCGCCGAAGCCATATCGGGATATTGCAGCTTGCAGGCGACCCATCGCCCATCCGGCAATTTCGCTTTGTGCACCTGGCCGAGCGATGCCGCCGCCGCAGCCTCATGGCCGAATTCGGCGAAGCGCTTTTGCCAGCCATCGCCAAGTTCGGCGCTCATGCGGCGCTTGACGAACGGCCAGCCCATGGCCGGCGCGCTCGACTGAAGCTGCATGAGCTCGTCGGCATATTCAGGAGGTACGAGATCGGGAATGGTCGCGAGCATCTGCGCGACCTTCATGATCGGGCCCTTGAGGCCGCCAAGCGCGGCGCGCAACTCCGCCGCTTCCTTGTTCTTGTCGGGCGAGAGGCCCAAGAGCCGCGAACCCGCAGCCCTCATCGCAACACCGCCGACACTGCTGCCCACCTGCGCATAGCGCCTGACGCGCCGGAGCCGCGTGTTTTTCTCTTTTGACCTCGAGTCTGGAGAATCGGGCATCAGCGTGCTTCTGTTACCTCGTGTAGAATATGAGCATGCCGCGCCCGGGCTTCAAAGCGAAACGACATTTGTTTGATGCCTAAGGGACCCAAACAAAGCGCCGGCATTCTCGCCTTCAAGCATGTGCGGGGGAAGCTGCAAGTCTTTCTTGCGCATCCGGGCGGGCCGTATTGGGCGAAGAAAGACCTCGGCGCCTGGACCATTCCTAAAGGCGAGTTCGAGCCGGACGAGGAGCCGCTCAGCGC
>JBAQHC010000601.1:0-14677 GCA_049288095.1 Alphaproteobacteria bacterium
CCCTTGCGATCGCGGTGTTTCGCTCGTCTAGCTCAACGAGTCGTGCATGAACGTCGGTACGTCTGGGATGATCGGCCAGCACCTCGATCAGGTCTCGTCCTTGTCCCGCACACAGACTGATAACGCGAAGTTGACCCGGCAGGCTGCAGTCCAGAGCGGTCCAAATCTGCGTTTGAACAACCCGAAGCCGTCGCGTCAACCACGAGTCCGGCTTGTTGTATCTGTCGTGCCAGATTTTCCAGTCCATGGAGAGGAATTTCGGATCGGATCAAGCCAGCGGGTAAAGCCGCTTATCGCGCGCAACGCTGGCGAAGCGGTCGAAGCCGCGATTGATGTAATCGAACAGCGGATCGTCCTTCGCGAGCGGCGGCGCAGAAGCGAGCGAGGCGCACCACAAAAAATGCCCGAGCATCATGCAATCGACTTGGTTCGGCTCATCGCCGCCGAACCATTTGGTGTCTTTCAAGTGATTGCGAATGGGATCGAGCAGCGGGCGATAGGTCGGCAAGCGCTCCTCGCGGTCGGCACACTGGTCCTTGGGATGTTTGCCCTGCCAAATCCGCGTGTGCGCGGTCAGCACGTAGTCAACGTCTTCGGGTGCAACGAGCAAGACCTGATCATAGCTGTAGCAAGAGAACCACGGCCGAACGACGGTTGAAAACATCCACGCATCGAGCCAGCGCAGGAAATTGCGTTCGCTCTTGGTACGGAACAAGGGCAGGCGTTCCGGGTATTTCTCGTCGAGATAATCGGCGATGAAAAGACTGTCGGGCACGATCGTGCCGTTGTCGTCGATCACCGGCAGGCGCCGGTATGTGCCGTCGATGATTTTCTTGATGCCCATGTAAGTCGTCGGCACATCGTCGATCTCAAAGCCCTTGTGCAGCAGCGCAAGCTTGGTGCGCCACACGAAAGGCGAAAGCGTTACGCCCGAAGCGAGCGCGAGATCATAGAGCTTGATCGTATTGTTCTTGGCCATTTCCCACCTCTGTCCCGTCATCGCGAGGCGCGGAACGCGCCGCGGCGATCCATCCTTCGACAAGCTCAGGATGAGGTTCTAAGCAATCCCCCATGGTGAGCCTGTCGAACCATGGATTGCTTCGCTCCGCTCGCAATGACGGCGCGCGGGGCATCTGTCCTGAAACCCAGATTAACGACGGGAAGGCGAGAGTGACAATCTTAGGCGAGGGCATCGATTTCGGTGTCGGAAAGGCCGCCCGGCACGAGCGTGATCGGGATCGGAAAACCGTGGCCGAGCTCGGCGCTGACGATCGAATGAACCAGCGGACCCGGGCCAGCTTTGCCCGTGGCCGCGCCAAGCACGAGGATGGAGATCGAGGCGTCCTCCTTGAGAAGCAAGGCGAGCTCGCCGCGCCTGTCGCCTTCCCGGATAATGAGCTCCGGGCGAGCGCCTGAGACTTGATTGACGATCGCGGCCGCTTCGTAAAGCGAGCGCTCAGCCTCTTTGTAGGCCTCCTCGCGCATACGCGCCTCGACCGCTTTCCACTCGTGGAATTCCGGCGGCTCCATCACATAGAGCAGCGCAACCTTACCGAGCGTGTGTTCGGCGCGCCGTGTGGCAAAGCGGATGGCAACACGGCACTCGGGCGTGTCGTCGATGACGCAAAGAAACTTGCGGGGGCCCCGGTCAGCCATGGCAAGGCGAGCGTGACAGCGCGCGGGCGAAACGTAAAGAGACCATGCGCGCGTTTCCCCTAAGGGAGTAGATTACATCGGTGAAGCTTAGACGAAGCCGACCAGGCGAAACACGTCCTTGAGGATCGGATCGGCGATCCGCCGCGCTCTTTCGGCGCCATCCATCAGTACACGGTCGATAGTGGCGGGATCGGCCATCAGCCGATTGATTTCATCGCCGATCGGCGTGAGCGATGAAACCGCAAGCTCCGTCAGCTCGTGCTTGAAGCGCGAGAATTGGGCGCCTGCGAACCGGTCGATCACATTCATCTTCTCCTGGCCCGAAAGTGCCGCGAAAATCGAGACGAGATTATCCGCTTCGGGCCGCTTTTCGAGCGCGGCTTCATTGTCGGGCAATGGCTCCGGGTCCGTCTTTGCGCGTCTTATCTTGTTCGCAATTGTGTCGGCATCATCCGTCATATTGATCCGGCTCATGTCGGATGGGTCTGATTTCGACATCTTCTTGGTGCCGTCACGCAAGCTCATGATGCGCGCGGCGGGTCCGCCGATCAGCGGCTCGGGCAACGGAAAGAAGGCGGGCTGTCCCTGAGGCGCGCCATAGTCGTTATTGAACTTTTGCGCGATGTCGCGCGCCAGCTCCACATGCTGCTTTTGATCTTCGCCGACCGGCACGTCCGTCGCTTTGTAAAGCAAGATATCGGCGGCCATGAGCGATGGATAAGCCATCAGACCGAGCGAGCTTTTTTCGCGGTCCTTGCCGGCCTTGTCCTTGAATTGCGTCATCCGGTTCATCCAGCCAATGCGCGCCACGCAATTGAAGATCCACGCAAGCTCGGCATGACCCGCAACTTTCGACTGGTTGAAGATGATGTTCTTCTTCGGATCGAGTCCTGCGGCGATATAGGCGGCAGTGAGCGCGCGTGTTGCGTTCGCAAGCTCTTTTGGCTGCGCATAGGCGGCCTCGGTGATCGCGTGCATGTCGACAATGCAATAAAGGCACTCGTGCCTGTCGGCGAGCTCGACGAAGCGCTTGATCGCGCCGAGATAATTGCCGAGATGCGGCACGCCAGTCGGCTGAATGCCGGAGAACACACGGCTGGGTCCCCTATATCGCGGCGTTGGCTGTTCGGTCATGGCAAGCTCTTATCGTTTGGGCGATGCCGCCCATTAATCAGTCCAAGGATGAAATAAGGAAACAAAGGGGCCCGGGCGCGTTTAGCGCCAACGCAGATCGAAGCGGATAAGGCCGTTGTTCATGGCCGGGCATAATAGGCGGCAAGCGTTTAAAGTCAATTGCGCGCCGGGCGCCGGAGTGCGGCGCCGACATCCTTCATCGTCGCAGCACCGACAAGGAGCACGAACACGCCATAGGCGAGCGTGCCCGTGGCCGTGAGCAGAAGAAGCGTCGTGACTTTCACGATAAATTTCCCAGCGAGTAACGGCGCCAAAAGCTTTGCAAGCGCGAACAGCACAACGCCCATCAGCACGCTTGCGAGAATGATGCGCGGCAATCGGCGCTTGGTGCGCTCATCGAGCTTGATGCCGCCGATTTGGTTAAGCCGTCGAATAAGCAGAAATGCATTGACAGTGCTGCCGGCCGAGGTCGCCGCTGCAATGGCCTGAAAGCCGACAATGTTGAAGAAGATCAAGCTACCGGCAATATTGATGGCAGTGTTGACGGCGGCATAACGCATGGGCGTTGCCGTATCTTCGCGCGCGAAGAATGGGGTCTGAAATACTTTGATGAGCACGAAGGCAGGCAGCCCAGCGCCATACCAGAACAAGCATTGCGATGTGCCGACAGCGTTCGACGCTGTAAAGGCGCCGCGCATATAGAGCACGCGCACCAATTCGCCGGGAATCACGAGGAGAGCAACAGCCGCAGGGATTGTAAGCAGCATCGACATTTCCAGTGCGCGATTTTGCGTCCAATGCGCGCCGTCATGATCGTTCGCGCGCAATCGCCGCGAAATGTCGGGCAACAGCACAACGCCGATCGCAACGCCAATCAAACCCAGCGGCAATTGATAGAGCCGGTCGGCATAAGCAAGCATCGAGTTCGCGCCGGGCGCAAAAGTCGCGATCATCGTGCCGATCAAGATATTGATCTGCGTGATGCCGCCTGCAATCACGCCGAACGAGCCAAGCGTCACGAGCCGCTTCATGTCCGGCGTCCAGCGCGGCCAAGTGAGGCGCGGCATGAGCTTTTGTTTCCACACGCCCCAAAACAGCAAGAGAAACTGAAGCACACCGCCGACAGTCACCGACCACGCGAGCGCATATCCCGGATTAGGGTACCAGTGCCACGTGATCATCGGATAGACGACCAGCGCGAGATTAAGAAGGATCGGCGCCGCCGATGCCGCAACGAATTTGTGCACCGAGTTCAGGATCCCCGAGAACAGCGCGACCAGCGACATGAACAGAAGGAACGGGAAGCAAATCTGCGTGAAGTCGACGGCGAGTTGATATTTCTCAGTCGTGTGTCCGGTGAAGAACAAACGGAAGGCTTCAAAGATTGCGAATTTCGGGTGATCGCCCGCGGGGATCATGAAGCCGGCCGCGGTCAAGATGATGAACCACGGCATGAACACCATGACGATCACGGAGAAAAACGTCAGCACGAAGGTGAGGCCGCTATAAGCCTCCGACGAGAATGCGATTGCCGCCTCGCGCCCGTCGCCTTCGAGCTTCTTGGCGTAAAGCGGCACGAAAGCGGAGTTGAACGCGCCCTCGGCGAAGAAGCGGCGGAACAGGTTCGGGAAACGGAAAGCGACCCAGAACGCATCGGCGATTGGCCCGGCGCCCAAGCGCTGCGCGATCAAGACGTCGCGCACAAAGCCCATGAGCCGGCTCAGCATGGTAAGGCCCGACACGGTCATCATATTACGGAAGAGATTCATGTGACCGAGGGACCCGGAAGCGAACGGCACTGGGGGACTTAAGGGACGGGCGGAAGAATCACCCGGCAAGCCTTGATACTCCATGACCAGAATGGCGGCTATGTTGCGACAAAGTGCTGACATCTTTGCGAGCAAGGGTTCGCCCGCCAGCGAGCGGGAGGGTCATGATGCGGCACTGGGCTTTGATTTGGCTGGCGCTCGTGATCGCGCCCTTTGGCGCGGCGCAGGCGGAGACGGTCTGCACCCTCCTCGTGGAAGCCCAAACCGGGCGCACGATCAAGAGCGATGGCGATTGCGCCTCGCGCACAACGCCTGCGTCGTCGTTCAAACTTGCGCTCGCGGTGATGGGCTACGATTCCGGGATTCTCAAGGATGTGCACACGCCTGCGTGGCCCTTCAAGCCCGGCTATCTCGCCTCGCATTCGGAATGGAAGCAGATGACTGATCCCACAAGCTGGCTCCAGAACTCGGTGGTTTGGTATTCGCAGGTCCTCACCACCCAGCTGGGAATGCATCACTTCCGCGCCTATGTCGAAAAGTTCGACTACGGCAACAAGGATGTCTCGGGCAATCCGGGAAAGAACGACGGTCTCACCAAAGCCTGGCTCAGCTCTTCGCTGCAAATCTCGCCTGCGGAAGAAGTCGTCTTCGTGCGCAAGATGCTGTCCGGCGATTTGCCGGTTTCGAAGACCGCCATCAGTGCCACGATTGCGATTGTGCCGGCATGGACGCTCGCAGATGGCACCGTCGTTCATGGCAAAACCGGCACCGGCATTCCGCGCGCGGCCGATGGAAGCCTTGATGCTCCTCATGGCGTGGGGTGGTTTGTCGGTTGGGCCGACAAGGGCGATAAGCGTTACGTCTTCGCGCGTCTTATTCGCCAGGATTCGCTGGCAGGGGCTGGGTTCGTCGCGCGCGACAGCCTCAAGGCAGACCTACCCGCGCTGCTCGCAAACGAACGCTAAGCAGCGATTTCCGGCGCCTGCGTGGCCTGAGTGAGATGTGAGCGCACACGATCGAGGCGAGCGGGTTCGGTAACCTTTCGACCCTCACTGTCGCGCACGTAGAAAACGTCCACGACCTTCTCGCCGAAAGTCGCGATATGTGCCGAGGTGATGGAAAGCTTCTCCTCGGCGATTGTTCGGGCAAGATCGTAGAGGAGGCCGGCGCGGTCGCGTGCATTCACCTCGATGAGTGTCGTTGCATCCGACGCTTGGTTGTCGATGATGACATCTGGCTCGACGTCGAAAGCACGCTGGCGCCGCGCGAGCTGCACCGGACGTACATTCGCTGCGGGATCGAATGTTCCGGCGATTGCGGCTTCAAGCCGCTGCTTCAACCGCTCGACATCCAAGGCTTCGTTGAGCGGCAAGCCTTGCGCGTCTTGAATGTAGAAGACGTCAAGCGCCATCAGGTCGTTCGTCGTGAACGCCTTTGCGTCTTGAATTGAGGCGCCGACCGATGAAATTGCGCCGGCAAGCTTGGCAAACAGGCCCGGTGCGTCGGGCGCATAAATCGTAACGGCGGTGACGGAGCGGAATTGATCGGATTCAAATGACATCGCCATCCTGCGTCCGGCAAGGTCGGCTTGGCGCGTGAGGCGCGCATGGGCTTCCTGCGCCTTTACGTCAACGCCAAGCCAATAGGCGGGCGCGTGGCGTGCGAGCCATTGCGTGACGGCCTCGGGCGGCCAGTCCGCAAGTTTCGCCGCGAGTTCGTGTTTGCGCTCTTCGATGCGGCCCGTCTGCGCGCTTGAAAAACCGCCTGAGAGCTCTGCCTCTGCGCCGAAATAAAGCGTGCGCAAAAGCTCGCCCTTCCAGCCGTTCCACACGCCGGGTCCGACAGCACGTATATCGGCAACCGTGAGGATCAGGAGCAACTTCAATCGCTCGGGCGATTGCACGATTTGCGTAAAGGCCGCGATGGTTTTGGGATCGGCCGGGTCGCGGCTTTGCGCAATTGTCGAGAACGTCAGATGCTCGCGCACGAGCCAGGCGACCGTCTCGACCTCGGCGGGCGTGAGGCCGAGGCGCGGCCCGAGCTCACGCGCAATATGCTCGCCGGCGACCGAGTGGTCTTCTTCGCGGCCCTTCGCGATGTCATGCAACATCACCGCGACATAAAGCGCGCGCCGGTTTTGAATTTTCTTGATGAGCTCGTTGGAGAGCGGGTGATCATCGCCGAGCTCACCACGATCAATGCGCGCGAGATTGCCGATCGCGCGGATCAAATGCTCGTCAACCGTGTAGTGATGATACATGTTGAATTGCATCATCGCGACGACTTTGCCGAAATCGGGGATAAAAGCGCCGAGCACACCGGTTTCATTCATGTCGCGAAACACGCGCTCCGGGTCGTGGCGTGACGTAAGGATGTCGATGAAGAGGCTGTTTGCCTCTTTGTCATTTCGAACGTCATCGTCGATCAAATGGGCGTTTTTCGCTGCGATTTTCACGGCGTGGGGATGAAGCAACCGATTTTCTGCGTCGGAGATTTGAAAGAGGCGCAAGAGATTGACGGGGTCGCGCTTGAAGACATCGTCATCGACTATGTCGAGTCGGCCATCTTGAACACGGAAGGTGCCCCCGATTGTCCCGCGCCATGAATCGAGGCTCAAAAGGCCGAGCATCGGGAACGATTTCTTGTGCTCGTGCTCGAGCATCGCGATGATGATGCGCGTAAGATCGCCGACATCTTTTGCCGTTGAGAAATAGCGCTTCATGAAGTGCTCGACGCCGCGCATGCCGGTTTCGCCGCGGAAGCCGAACGCCTCGGCAAGATCGAGCTGGCGGTCGAAGGACAGCGTTTCCTCGGCGCGCCCCGCAACAAAATGGAGCATGCAGCGCACTTCCCAGAGGAATGAGTCAGCCGCCTCGAAGAGATCGCATTCTTCGCCGGTGAGAAGCCCTGCGGTTACGAGATCGCGCTCCGTCTCGACGCGGTAGACATATTTGCCGATCCAGAACAACGTCTGCAGATCGCGCTGGCCGCCTTTGCCGTCCTTGATATTCGGCTCGACCGAATAACGTGAATTGCCTGTGCGCACATGGCGGTCTTCACGCTCTTTCAATTTGGCATCGATGAATTCGGTCGTCGTCGTGCGCGCCACGTCTTGCCAATAGCGCTGGCGCAATTCGCGATAGAGCCGGTCTTCGCCGATCAGAAATCGCGCTTCGAGCAGCGCCGTGCGCGTTGTCATGTCGCGCCGCGCCTCGCTGATGCATTCGCTTACCGAGCGCGTGCCGTGGCCGACCTTAAGTCCCAAGTCCCACAACACGTAAAGCATCGCTTCGACGACGCTTTCGCCCCAGGCGGTCTGCTTATAGGGCAAGAGGAACAAGAGATCGACGTCGGAACCTGCCGCGAGCGTGCCGCGTCCATAGCCGCCAGTCGCGACAACCGCGAGGCGCTCGGACGCGGTTGGATTGTTGCGCGGGTAGGTGATTTCGGTCGTGTAGGTGTAAAGCGCGGTGACGACAGCATCCATCAGCTTGGAAAGCGCGCGTGCCGCCTTGATGCCGAGATGCGCGGCGGAAAGCGAAGGCCCAGCTTCGAGATATTCTCGCGCGGTCTTCCGGCCTGATGCGAGCGCGCCCTTTAGCTCGGCGACGAGTGCCGCGCGCCGCTTCGCCTCATCGAGGGTTTCGTCGCGGCCAATGTTGAGCACAGCCGCTGTGAGCACCTCGCCGTCGATAAGCACCGGCTGGCCGATCGGCTCGATCGAATTCATGGCAGTTCCTTTTGCGCCGCTGCTTTGAGGCGATAAAGCGTCTCAAGCGCCTCGCGCGGCGAGAGCGAATCTAGATCGAGCGCGGTTAGCGTTTGGCTTATTTCGGATTGCTTGGGAACGGATGCCCGGGCTGCGCGGAAGAGCGGCAAATCGTCGATCTTGAGCTTGAGCGATTTGGCTTCGCCCTGCTTCTCCAGCTCCGAGAGGATGGCATCAGCCCGCGCCGTTACGCTTTCGGGAACGCCGGCGAGTATGGCGACTTGAATGCCGTAAGAGCGGTCGGCCGCGCCGGGCACGACTTCATGCAGAAACACGATATCGCCTTTCCATTCCGACACGCGCATCGTCACAGGCTTCAACGCCTTGAGCCGTTCCTTGAGCACCGTCAGCTCATGATAATGCGTGGCAAAGAGCGCGCGGGATTTGTTCTCCTCATGCAAATGTTCAAGTGCCGCCCAAGCGATGGCAAGCCCGTCATAGGTCGCGGTTCCGCGCCCGATCTCGTCGAGAATAACGAGCGAGCGCAGTGTTGCCTGATTGAGGATTGCGGCGGTTTCGATCATCTCCACCATGAAGGTAGATCGCCCGCGCGCCAAATCATCCGAGGCACCGACGCGCGAAAAGATGCGATCGATGATGCCGATCTCGGCAAACTTCGCCGGAACGAATGAGCCCGTCTGCGCAAGGATTGCGATCAGCGCGTTTTGCCGGAGATAGGTCGACTTGCCGGCCATGTTCGGCCCGGTGACGAGAAGGATACGTGCGCCGCCGTCCTCGCCCGAAAGATCGCAATCGTTGCCGATGAAGGCCTTGGGCTCGCCGCGTGCGCGCATCGCAAGCTCAACGACGGGATGGCGCCCACTCTCGATCTTGAAGGCGAGCGTGCCTGTGATCTGCGGGCGGACGTAATCGGCATCAACCGCCAGTGAAGCAAAGCCCTGAGCGACATCGGCAACCGCAAGCGCTTCGGCGATCGTGTGAAGGGCGGGGGATGCCGCAACGACGCGAGAAACGAGGCGCTCGAAGATTTCCAGTTCGAGCGTAAGCGCTTTGGCGCCGGCGTCCAAGATGCGGCTTGCGAGCTCATTGAGTTCGACGGTCGTAAAGCGGTAAGCGCCCGCGAGCGTTTGGCGGTGGATGAAGGTCTCTGATAATGGCGGCGACATCATGCGCGCCTGATTGGCCGCCGTCACCTCGATGAAATAGCCGAGCACATTGTTGTGCTTGATTTTGAGCGAATTCACCTCGCTCATTTCGCGGTAATTGCTTTCGAGCCGAGCAAGCACCGTGCGTGATTGATCGCGGAGTGCGCGCGTCTCGTCGAGCTTGGCGTCATAAGCTTCGCGCACAAAGCCGCCATCGCGCGCAAACAGCGGCAATTCATTCCCGAGCGCGCGCTCAAGCTCGCGGCGCAAGTCGCTGATCTCTGCGGGCGGCTGCAGGTGCTCGGCAGCGGAGAGAAGCTCGCCGGCGCCCGAACCGACCGCATCGAACACGGCAGGCTCTGCGCTTTGCGTGAGCAGCACGCTGATCTCCGCCGCTGCCTTGAGCGCATCGCGCACATGGGCGAGATCGCGCGGGCCCCCGCGCCCGAGCGCAAGCCGCGCCAGCGCGCGAGAGAGGTCGGGTGTTGCGCGTAGTCGCGCGCGCAAGGCGCCGCGCAACTCCTTGTTCTCGACAAGCGCACCAACCGCGTCGAGGCGCGCATCGATTGTCTTGATATCGGCGGAAGGCGAGGCGAGCCGGGCCGCCAAGAGCCGGGCGCCACCATTCGTGACGGTGCGGTCGATCGCCGAAAGCAAACTACCCCGGTGCTCACCGGACAGCGATTGCATCAATTCCAAATTCGCGCGGGTCGATGGATCGAGCGCCAAAAGCGCATTGCCGCCTTCCGCGCGCGGCGGCTTGATCGCCGGCAGACGGCCCTTTTGCGTTTCATCGACATAGCGAATGAGCGCGCCGAGCGCCGCGATCTCGGCCCGGGAAAAATTGCCGAAACCGTCGAGAGAAGAAACACCGAAAAGCGCGCGCAGACGGTCCTCGCCCGCGCTCGAGTCGAAATGGGTTTGCGGCTGAACGCTGATCGTCGCGGTCTGAAACGCGATAATGCCGCCGATCTCCGGCAGCTCGATCAACCTCTCGCCGACAAGAATCTCAGCCGGCGCCAGCCGCGCCAGATCGGTGGCCAGGGTTCTTGCCGAAGTTGGCGCGGCAGAAAAATCGCCGGTCGAAATGTCGAGCCAGCCGAGCGCGAGCTGCGGCAGCGAGGCATCTCCCGGCCGTCCTGCGCCTGCAATGGCAACAAGAAAATTGTTGGCCCGCGCTTCGAGCAGCGAATCTTCCGTCAGAGTGCCAGGCGTCACGAGTCGCACGACCGCGCGCGCGATCGGCGCCTTGGAGTTGCGCCGCTTTGCCTCCGCCGGGTCTTCCATTTGCTCGCACACGGCGACCTTGAAGCCCTTGGCGATCAGGCGCTGGAGATAGCTGTCGGCGGCATGAACAGGCACGCCGCACATCTTGATGTCTTCGCCCAAATGCTTGCCGCGTTTGGTGAGGGCAATATCGAGTGCCGCTGCCGCTTTCTCCGCGTCTTCAAAGAAGAGCTCGTAGAAATCGCCCATACGGTAGAAGAGGAGGTAACCGGGGTTCTCGGCCTTGAGCTCGAGATAGCGCGCCATCGCGGGCGTAGCGATTTCGCCGCCCGCGCCCTCGTTAGCCTTTGCCTGGCCCGCCTGACCCGCCATGGATTCCCTTCAACGATCCAGCGCATGGTGACGCAGGACTCTCCCCCAGTATAGGCTAGATGAGCGCGTTCAATGGGGAAGAGGGGGGCGAAGATGCGCAACTGGCTCTTTGGATTTCTTTTGTCTGCTTGCATGGCCACGGCCGCGGCGGCCAGCGACATGGAGAATTCGGACAGGATCGTCAGGGCGATCGATCTCAGTTATTTGGGTGAACTTCTGACCGGGGCGGGCCAATCATCGCGGATGCGGAACATCGGCGGCGCAAACATCCTCGTGGTGTCGCTCGATTCGTCCGGCGACAGCGTGATGCACATCGCAGGCGCGCATTGTGCAACCGGTGACGACAAGCAATGCGATGTCTTGGAGTTCTTTGCCTATATCGTGGATTCACAGACGTCCGACGAAGAGTTGTCGGCTCTCAACCGGAAGTTTGAATTGCAAAATATCGAGCGTGTCGATGCCAACCATATCGCCGTGACGAGCGGCATGGTGTTGATGGGTGGGGTAACCGTAGAAAACATCGGTTCGAATATCGGGTTCTTCATCGCGCGGCTGGATGTTATTTTGCGAGCCTTGCGTCCCAGGGGCCTTAGCAGTTGAGTCTCCCAACCGCCGTCCGATGAGCCCCGCGCCGCGTTCGCATGTATTTGCAGCTTACGCAGCGCTCGCGCTGTCGATGATGCTGGTGGGCTCCAATGTGCCGCTTGCGAAATATTTGACGGCGCATTTGCCGCCTGCCTGGGTTGGGCTCATGCGCTGCGGCGCCTCAGTGGTGGCGCTCGCGCCGCTTCGCCTCGCTCGGCCTAACGCGTTCGCCTGGCCCTCCCTGCAGCGCTTCGTCGGCCTTGCCGGTCTCGGTCTTTGTGGCGTGTTCTTCTATCCGGTTTTTCTGCTCCTCGGACTCAAGACGACCGGCGCTCTCGCGGCGGGCGCGATCACGGCGACTTTGCCGGCGATTGTCGCCGTCCTTTCCATCTTCGTCCTGCGCGAGCGGGCGGGGCCACGATTGATCGCTGGTGTCGCAGTGGCCGTCATGGCGCTGCTGCTTCTCAACATATCATCCGTAAGCGGATCAAGTGGAAGTGATCTTAGAGGCAACGTTTTCGTTCTCCTCGCGGTCATTGGCGAAGCAGGCTACGTCATCCTGGCACGCTGCCTCGCCGCCGATGGCGCAACACCCATCGGCATGGCACTGGGCGCAAATGTCGCCGGGCTCATCGCGTTCGCTATGCTGGCGCTCGCGGGCGGTGGCCTGTCGCCGCCCACGGCGCCTGCCGCGGCGTGGTGGGGCTCCGCCTGGTTCGGCATCACATCGAGTGTAATCGCGCTCATTTTATGGTTTTGGGGCATCGCGCGCGTCAAAGCGGCGCGGGCCGGCATTTTCTCGGTGTTTCTGCCACTCACAGCCGGCGCCATCGCTATCCTCCTTCTGGGCGAGCGGGCAAATCTGCTGACACTTGCCGGACTTGTCGCCGTCCTGATTGCGATCGCGCTGACGGCCGAGCCTGAAGAGCCGTTGCCTTTATCCTGAAAGGCGGAAAGATTGGCGCTCGATGACTCGCGCCCAAGAACAACGCCATGAATGAACGCCGCATTCCTTTCACCGATGAAGAAGCATTGCGTTTTCACGCCGAAGGCAAGCCCGGCAAGCTTGGCATTGTCGCAACGAAGCCGATGGCGACTCAGCGTGATCTTTCGCTCGCTTATTCGCCAGGCGTTGCCGTGCCTGTGCGGGAAATCGCAAAGGATCCGGACAAAGCCTACGACTACACCAGCAAGGGCAACCTGGTCGCGGTGATCTCGAATGGCACGGCGATCTTAGGGCTAGGCGATCTTGGCCCGCTGGCCTCAAAGCCGGTGATGGAAGGCAAGGCGGTTTTATTCAAGCGCTTTGCCGATGTCGATGCCATCGATATCGAAGTCGACACAAAGGACGCCGAGACCTTCATCAATTGCGTGCGCTATCTCGCACCGACATTCGGCGGCATCAATCTCGAAGACATTGCCGCGCCAGATTGTTTCATCATCGAAAGCCGCTTGCGCGAGCTTATGAACATTCCAGTATTCCACGACGACCAGCACGGCACGGCGATCATTACAGCGGCGGGATTGATCAATGCGCTCGATTTGACGGGCCGCTCGATCAAGGATGCGAAGCTTGTCGTCAATGGCGCAGGCTCGGCCGGAATCGCGTGCCTCGAAGTCATCAAAAGCCTTGGCCTGCCGCACGAGAACGCAATCCTCTGCGACTCCAAGGGGGTGATCTATCAGGGCCGAACCGCCGGCATGAACCAATGGAAGACGGCGCATGCCGTGCCGACCAAAGCACGCACCTTGAAGGACGCCATGGAGGGCGCGGATATTTTCTTGGGCGTGTCGGTCAAAGGCGCAGTGACTCAAGATATGGTGCGCTCGATGGCGAGGAAGCCGATCATTTTCGCCTGCGCCAATCCGGATCCCGAAATCTTGCCGGAGGACATAGAGGCTGTGCGCTCGGATGCGATCATCGCCACCGGCCGCTCTGACTATCCCAACCAGATCAACAATCTCTTGGGCTTTCCTTACATCTTCCGCGGTGCGCTCGATGTGCGTGCAACAACGATCAACAACGACATGAAAATCGCCGCGGTCTATGCGCTTGCCGAGCTTGCGCGTGAGGAAGTGCCGGATGAAGTCGCGGCGGCTTATGCGGGCACGCGGCTATCTTATGGGCCCGGCTACATCATTCCTGTGCCGTTCGATCCGCGATTGATCAGCCACATCCCGCCGGCGGTTGCCAAAGCCGCAATGGATTCAGGGGTGGCGCGTCGGCCGATTGTCGACATGCATCATTACCGGCAATCGCTTTCCGCGCGGCTCGACCCGACGGCCAACTTCATTCAGCTCATTACCGACAAAGCGCGCGCCGAACCTAAGCGTGTCGTCTTTGCCGAAGGCGAGGAAGAGTCGGTGATCCGCGCGGCGATCTCGTTCAAGAACGCCTCGCTCGGCGAGCCGATCTTGATCGGCCGTGAGGATCAGGTGCAGGAACGCGCTAAGGCGGCGGGCTTTCACAAAGAGGATCTGCCGCAAATCATCAATGCGCGGCTTTCCGACCACAACACCGAATATGCCGAGTTTCTCTATAAGCGGCTCCAGCGGCAGGGTTATCTCTTCCGCGATTGCCAGCGGCTCGTGAATCAAAACCGCAATGTGTTCGGCGCCTGTATGATTGCATTTGGCCATGCCGATGCGATGGTGACGGGCACGACGCGCAATTTCGGCATCGCGCTTGAGGATGTGCGCCACGTTATCAATGACAAGCCCAAGGGCCGCGCGGTCGGCATGTCGGTGATTCTCTCGCGCGGGCGCACGGTGTTCGTCGCCGACACCAACGTCACGGAAATGCCGACAGCCGAGGAACTTGCCGATATCGCCGCCGAGACGGCTCACGCTGTCCGCCGCCTGGGGCAAGAGCCGCGCGTGGCCTTCGTTGCTTACTCGACCTTCGGCTACCCAATGGGAGAGCGCTCACGCCATGTGCGCGAAGCAGTGAAACTGCTCGATGAGCGCGGCGCCGACTTCGAGTATGACGGCGAGATGGCGGTGAATATCGCGCTCAATTCCACGGCGCAGCGCGCTTATCCGTTCATGCGGCTCAAAGG
>JBAQHC010000602.1:0-1535 GCA_049288095.1 Alphaproteobacteria bacterium
ACGCCCACATCGGTGCAGCGCCCCGTCCACGGGCCGGCGCGGCGCGAGGTGATCAACTTCGGTGTCTTGCCGCGCGACAACAAACCGGTCGCTGCGATCACATATCTTTCCTGATGACCGACCTGCAGCTTTACGCCGCGCGTGCGTGCGCGTTCGATGAGATCGTCAGCCTCTTCGAGCGTCAGCGCGATCGGTTTTTCGACCAGGACATGCACACCCGCATCGATCAATTGGCGCGCGACTTTGTAATGCGTCGTTGCCGGCGTCGCGATGGTTGCGATGTCGACCAGTTTAGCGAGATCGGAAACTTTGGTGAGCGCTTTGGTGCCGTGACAGCCGAAATGTTGCGCAGTCTTCAGCGCCGCTTCTTTCGAAACGTCAACAATGGCTGCAAGCTCGACACCGGGCAAAGCAGCATATTTCTGAGCATGGTAGCCACCGAATACGCCGGCACCAACAACGCCCGCCTTCAATCGACGTTCAAACAACCAGTTCCCCGTCTCGCGATGGGTGAGCCCCAGCACCAACGAACAAACGCTGACCCCAGCATAAGGAAGCCGTTGGTCTGTTCACGGACAACACAAGATTTGTTTCACGGCTGTAATATGGGAAATAGGAATTCACCACAAACTCGACGGAATTCGGAATTCGCCGAGTCTTGGACCTTTCGCGAGAGCGCTGACCTTCGCCTCGCGCAAAAGTTGCCGTTCTGGGCTCTATTCGTTAGTGGTGCCGGCGGCGCTTATGTCGCGGCTTAGCCGGTCCGGCCGACGGCTGCTTCACGACGAGCCCGGCGGCTTTGGTGTAGACGGTGACGTGCCCGCCATACTGCATGGGATCGGCCATCAAGGCCGTGAACAGCGCCTTGATCTTGTCCTTGGTGATAATCCCCGCGAGCCGCACATCGTCCTTGTCGGTAGCATCGCGCGACAAGTCGTTTTGCGTCAGCGATTGAGCAAATGCCATTTGCTGCGCGGCACCCTCCCCACCATCGAACAAAATGAAGGTGAGCTTGTCTTCCTCGGCTTTAAGGCCAAGGAACTCGGACTTCGTGCCGTCCCCCTCCGGCTCGGTCGCGGCGACGAGATAGTTCCCGGTGCCCAGATCGACGATGCCGAAATCGACGGTGTCGTTGTCGATGTCGATCCGGCCGTCCTTATGAAGCGGAGTCAGCCGGTGCAGGCCATTATCAATCGGCTTGATCTGGACATAGGAAACTTCGGCTGTCTTATCGGTGCCTTCGGCGGGCACCGACTGCCAGACACCCGTAAGCGCCTTGGGCTGAACGAAATCGCTCGAGGTGAAATAGACGCCCGGCGCGGTGATCAGGCACGCGCTCAAGACGAGCGGCGAGATCAGAATCACAATGCGCGATGCCCAACGTAAGCCGACTTCGAGCATCGCGCCGCTCACTCCGCCGCAACCGAGCCTTTGGCAATCTCGCGGCGCTCGGCGCGCAAGCCTTCCGCGGTCAGGAAAGCGAGCTCGAGCGCCTGCGTCGCGTTGAGGCGCGGATCGCAATGCGTGTGATAGCG
>JBAQHC010000603.1:0-1737 GCA_049288095.1 Alphaproteobacteria bacterium
CATCGGCGGTGCGGGCAAGCAGATCGTCCACAGCCTTGTCGAGCGTGGCGGACGTGTCCGTTCGCACCATATCCCCAACGTCACCGGCAAGACCCTGCGCCCCGTTCTCCTGTCGCACGTCAGCACTGAGTCGGCCCTTATGACCGATACGGCTGGCGGCTATATGGACGTTGGCAAGTCCTTCGCTCGCCACGAAATGGTTGACCATGGCGCCGATGAGTATGTGCGCGGTGATGCCCATAGCAACACTGTCGAAGGCTATTTTTCGATCCTGAAGCGAGGGATTTTCGGCGTTTATCACCATGTCAGCGAGGCGCATTTGCACCGCTACCTTGCCGAGTTTGATTTCCGCTATTCCAATCGCGAGGCGCTTGGGGTGAATGACGTGAGCCGCACGGAACGCGCGCTGCAAGGAGTTAAAGGCAAGCGGCTTACCTACCAAACGACTCGTACAAGAAGGCCGGCGCAGCCGACCGCCTAAAGGCGCAGTGCGCGTTTGGCGGGTCCGCGCTGGATTGGCGGATGACGCGCAGCTAGAGTTCTTCTTTGTTCTTGAATGACAACCGTCCAACTTGTGCGGTATAAGGCAAATCATGCCGCGCAAGCCCAAAGCTAAGCCCGACGATCCGAAGGAATACAAACGCTTCCTCGACGCCGCGAAAGCGGTTGAGGCGAGCGATGATCCAAAGGCGTTTGACAAGGCGTTCAAGAAGCTGACTTTCCGGAAGTCCGGCGCCGCGAAGCGCGCTTAATTTCCTTTGCCTTAACGCGCCGTCTCTTCTGTTCGGCCTTCGAGCCCTCGTATCCGTGAAGCGGGACGTTCGGATTAGCAGCCTCAAATTTGGCGGCGCGATCTTGAAGATACGTGCGAAGCCCACTTAGTTCCTGCGCTCCTAAATGGCGGTGTGTGCCAGGGATTGAATTAAGTTCGGCTAAGAGCGGACGCGTTGGCATTATGAGCGTGCGGTTGTCCGCAAAATACCTCCGGATTTGCCAAGCGTAAAGATCAGCCGCTTGAAGGGGCAAGAAGGCTTTTTCATCTCTGAAAATCGGCTGACTGCCCAAATAGATTGAGTGATCCATTTCGCCCTTGACTGCCCTTTGCGTTGCCAAGGCCTTTAGGCTTGTCCACGCCGACATCGCCTCCTCGCCGATCTTGCCGTGCTCATCAAAAATGAAGTCGCATGGTTTGTGAATTCCGTTGAACCAATGGAAAACCGCAAGATCCATCATCAGGAACTGCGACATGATAGAATAGGGCTTGTCCATTTTTGAATCCCTATTCCTGACCGGCAATGTCCTGACGTGCTGGGCGAAATCGCGATTGGAAATTGAACAAGCAATGCGGCGCGGGACCCACTTTCGAATGATGCGCACAAGCGAAAGCACTTTTAGATCACGCTTGGCGTCAGTCCAGCCGAGCCGTTTAGCAAATTGACCGCTAAGGCTCATGGCCTCGGCCATTTTGAAATAATCTATCGACGGCACGCGTTTTAGAGCCGCGGCCCATTCGTCTGAAAAGTCTGCCCACTTTGCTGAGTCGGCGACAAAGCCAGCCAGTACCGAAACGGGGTTGCCTGGCGCATCAATGTCGCCGCTATCGTCAACAAAGGCTTGAAGGACCATCATTATCCTCCGCTCCCGCAGGCCAGATGGCAGGCCTGAGACCAATGCCCAGACTTGTTTGGCAGCCGCGCTCACTGCAGACTACCGTTAGCGTGTTGGTACGGCAAGTGT
>JBAQHC010000604.1:0-1580 GCA_049288095.1 Alphaproteobacteria bacterium
GTACTCAAACAGACTACCGGTAAAACCCGGCCCAATGCAAAGCGGAAGAGGTTATCGGTTCGCAATGAGCAGCCCGGATTGCCTGCCCCCCCAGTGATAGCCAAAGGGGAACGGAAGCTCGGTCGAAACATTCTTCGACTTATACGCCACTTCAAGGTCGGGCTGGTAACCGTAACTCAAACTCTTGATCGGCTTGTTATAGCGGCCGTAGAGCCGAACTTGCCAGGGGGACTGATTCAAGAACCGGTAAGGTATCCCGGTATCGTCTTGAATGACGAAATCGGCCGTGGCCAGGATCATGTTGCGTGTTTTCTGAAACTGGTTGTCATGGAGCAAATAAGAGGCCGACTTCAATAAAACGCTTGCGGGCCGATGCTGCGCCACCCAATCCAAAAAACCGGGATAGAATTCCAGCGCCTTATCGGTGGCATCCACGGAAATATAATAGAGCTGCTGCACCGGCCCCCCATTGGCTCCCGTAAAGTCAATGCGCGCGGCGCGCATAAGCCTGCGTGGGTGCTTGACGGCGTCGGTCGTCTCGTAAGCCCGGGTAAGCTCCGGAAACAGATCGACCGGCACAATACGCACGATACGCTGGTTCATCAGAGCCATCATGGTCGCGATAACCGGCACCGTGCCGCGAATCCAAGGCGTAGTCAGCTGCTTGCTCATGTAATCGGTGATGAAGTAGTTACGCTGAAAGATGTCGCGAAACGCGTTGCGGACATCTTCGAGCAATTTGGCAAATTGCGCCGGCGTCACCGATTCAAGATCCGGAAGCGCTCCGGGCCTTTCAAGGCTGAAGAACACATATTGCGAGTGATCGGGAAATAAAGCGTAGGCGTTGAAGAAATCAGGTCCGCTAAACGGATAGATGAGAGTTTTATTGTTCGCACCGGCGATTTTCACTTCCTGAGCACGCCAGTTTTCAATGGCCAAGATCCTGCTTCGGGCTTGGCCCCACTGGGCCGCCATCCATTTCTGATGCTCGGCGAACACGTCGAGCTTAACCAATCGATCAATGGCCACATCGCCGCTGATTGGCGTAATACCCGCCATTACTTGCGCGGTAGCCGTGGCGCGCCGGTTAAACTCGTTCATCTCGCCCGCGAAGGCGTTCGCCAGCGCAGTGGAAGCCGTCAGAACGGCAACTAGGATTGCCCAAGAAAAACTGCTACGGAAATGCAACTTTGATTTAAGACAGAAGCTTGGCAGGCCCGGTAATTTCCGAGATAATCGGAAGCTGTACGCTTTCACTATTGTTTCCCATCCTTACTGTTCTTTAGACGAAGGCAGCCATCGTTTTAGTCAATGACGCCAATGTTGAATCGACCCTTAGTCAAATAGGGTAAGGCCACGGCAATATAAAATCAACTCAAAATGTTTGTTCATTAATCGGAGAAGGCACAAACGCCGAAAATCCTTTCCATACGGCAACCCTTGCGGTAAGAGAGCGAGGAAATGCGTAAAACCATCGTTATTGCAAAGACTTTCCAAATAAACTCAATCCAGCGTTTAAGCTCCATATGAGCACGGCGGGCTTCGCGTTCTGGGGTGAGACTGTCGAGCAAGTAAAGCTG
>JBAQHC010000605.1:0-3299 GCA_049288095.1 Alphaproteobacteria bacterium
GCGCTGAGCGGCGCTTGGATTGTCGCAACGAGCAAAGTGTTGTTGCCGGTCGCGAAAGCGATTGCGCCAAGCGCGACCGGCGCGCCTCGCTGGTCCTGCAGCTTTATTGAACACTGCGCAAGGTCGAGAGGCTCCGTGAAGGCAAGTCTCAGTTCGTGAGGCGCCGCCGTGATGACGCTTCCCACCGGCGGCATGGCGTCATCGAGAAACGCGTGCGCAAAAGCCGATGAGCTAACAACGAGAAACAGCACGCAACGGCGAAGCGTTCTCATATCTCGCTCTCCTTGAAAAGCGGTGCGCCCAAGCTGTGCGGAAACAGGTCATCGATGAAGAAGTGAAGTTGCAAGGTGACGCCTGCCGTCTTCGCGGTATCGCGATTGATCGGCAGATTGGCCTCGATGCCGATTTGCGTATACCGCCCAGTCCAAATCAGCCCAGGATTGATTGTGCCAGTGGTGCGCTCACCATTTCCCCGTACGACCGGCGTCTCGAATGAGGCTTCGATAATTGGCGTCAGATGATTGATGAAGCGTGGCCATCCGAAATCGCGCACATGCGCCGAGAGATAGGGCAGGCTGTATTCAAGCGCGATCCCGTAGGTTAGCGCCTGCGGAACGGGATCTGATCCGTCATGCGCTTTCGTCGGGAGCGAATAGCCGACGAGTCCGGTAACGGCAAACGGTTTCACGAGCGCCAGGCTGTCGGGCAAATCGCCCATGCCTTTGCCGAAGAACAAGGTGGGCGTGAAGGTTGTGAAGCTCTCTGCGCCGAGATGGCGCGTCCCGGTCCCGCCCCAATCAATATCAACGCCCGCCGAAGCAATTGTCTCTGCCTCGTCGCTCTTGAAGAACCGGTATTTGAATGAGGTGCCGAGATTGTCGAAACCGTATTCGTTCGGCCCGCCCGGCGCATGAATGCGTGACCAGCTCTCTTCAAACGAGACACCGAAATTCGGTGTGATGCGCTTGGAATATTCCGACGCAAGACTGATCTCCTCCGCGCCGTCCGAATTCTTGATCCACGAGACGGTCGGCAGGGAAAGCTCTTCAGCAACGGCCGGATCGTCGGTTGCAATCGTTGCCGGAAAAAAACGGTTACCGGCAAAGCCATGCGCAAGCGCTTTTGAACAAAGCAATATGAGACATATGGATATGAACGCGCTTAAAGCGCGCGAATTGCCAATCATCTTGGCGCCCTCGCTCTAAAAAATGGTCGACGAATGCCGGGCGATGCGCGCCCGGATGGACGAGCTAGGCAGCGAGGGGCGGGGCACGCGCTGCTTGCGGGCGATAACGCGCAACGCGGACGGAAGCGAATAGGTTACGCTGCCGCGCGGGCGCTCTTGTGACCGCACGCGGAACATTGAGCGCGGGCAGCGAAACCGGCGTTGCGTGCGCGGCAGCTGCTGCGAACACGCAAACATCGGACGGCGCGTTTTGTTGCTTAGCCGGTTTGCCGGCGTGATCCATGCCTTGATCGATGATGGTCATCGGGCCATGGCCCGTGCACATCACGATCGGTGTGCCGCTCGCAAGGCCATCCGGATTCGGCATCCAGCCCGCCGGCAACAATGCGCCGACCAGCAACGCAACAAGCGTTAGCCGGACGAGAAACGCATGAGCAAAGGCGGCGGCAATGCGGGATCGCATGAGCTGCGAGCGTGACGAATTCACACTCACTGTCAATGCCGTTCCACGCATCTCGCGCAAGACACGAAGCCGCAGATGTCAAACCACCAATCGAGCAGCTTTGTTTGCGTCAGGCCGTGCTGAGATTTCGGGCGCGCAAGCGGCCAGCGGCGCTGCAGGTTGCGTGGAAGCAAAGATCAAGTGGGCGAGGGCGATCAGTGGGCAGCTTGGGTGCAGCCGAATCGAATCTCGCGGCTGCAACAACCAGACCGTGCGACGTGCACCAGCCGATCTCCTCTGCCGCGGCGGGGTTGGCCGCAAAGGCCAGCGGCGCCACCGCCCAGCACAACAGCGCGACAAGCGCCACGCGCACCAGGATTTCCCGCGTAAAGATGGCGGCGATGGTTAAGAGCATGGCTCTAACATGTCAAAGCCCTTGAGCCTGTCAATGCGCGGCATCAAGTTGACCTCCATCACTGGCCTTCCTGCCGCTCCGGTCTTAAAGTTGAAGGCAATAACTTTAGGGAAGCGCCATGCCGTCGGTCGATTTGCTTTTCAGCCCGTTCGAAATCCCCAACCTCTCGCTCAAGAATCGCATTGTCATGCCGTCGATGACGCGCGGCAGCGCGCCGAACGGCATCCCGACCGATAAGCAGGTCGCCTACTATTCGCGGCGAGCCGCCGGCGGCGTTGGCCTGATTCTGACCGAGGGCGTGCCGCCGGATCATGAATGGTCCTTCGCGAGCCCGGATATGCCGATCTTCCACGGCGAAGGCCTTGCCGGCTGGAAGCGCGTCTGCGATGCGGTGCATGCCGAGGGCGGCAAGATCATGCCGCAGATCTGGCACATTGGCGGCGTGCAATATCCGACGACACCGACACATATCCCACGCACGACGCCTTCGGGCATTTCACCGGAAGGCAAGCTCGTCGGCGACCCGCTGACTGATGAGCAACTTGAGGACTTGAAGAACTCATTCGTGCGCGCGTGCGTCGATGCGAAGCGTCTTGGCTTTGATGGCGTCGAGATTCATGCCTGCCATGGCTATTTGCTCGATCTGTTCTTTTGGGACCGCACGAACAAGCGCAGCGATCAATGGGGCGGCGATTTCGTGCAGCGGACGAGCTTCCCGGCTCAGATTGCGCGCGATGCCCGCGCCCAAGTCGGCAAGGACTTCCCGATCTTCATTCGCGTTTCGCAATGGAAGCAGCAGGACTACAGAGCCAAGCTTGCCGCTTCGCCGCACGAGCTCGAGCAATTCCTCGCGCCGATTGTCGATGCCGGTGTCGACTTGATCGATTGCTCGACGCGCCGGTTTTGGGAGCCGGAGTTTGAGGGCTCGGAGCTCAATCTCGCCGGCTGGGTGAAGAAGCTCACCGGCTTGCCGACCATGACAGTGGGCAGCGTGAGCCTTTCAACCGACGTGATGTCTTCCTTCACCGGGGAAGATGTGAGCATAACTTCGATCGACGCACTGCTTGAGCGCCTTGAGCGCGAGGAGTTCGACCTCGTCGGCGTCGGGCGCATGCTGATTGCCGATCCGGATTGGCCAAAGAAAGTATTGGCCGGGCGCTGGAGCGATCTCACGCCATTCTCCCGCGAGTCTTTGGCCCATATTATTTGAGGCGCGCGCTCGTCCTTATTTCCTCCCCCGTTTACGGGGGAGGTGT
>JBAQHC010000606.1:0-1782 GCA_049288095.1 Alphaproteobacteria bacterium
GCCGAGGGCTTTCTTCTACTCGGGCAACAGCTTGAGCTTGAGTGCGGTAACGACGGCCGAGGAAATTTCGTCTTGGAGCGCGAAAATGTCGGAAAGGTCGCGGTCATAACGCTCGGCCCAAACCTGATTGTCGGTTCTTGCATCCGTAAGCTGCGCGGAGATGCGCACGCGGTTGCCGGACTTGCGCACACTGCCTTCAAGAATATGCGTTGCGCCAGTTTGCTTGGCGATTTGCGCGATCTCGACCTGCTTGCCTTTGAAGGCGAAGGCCGTCTTGCGTGAAATCACCGACAGAGCAGAGACCTTGTTGAGGTCCGTTATAATATCCTCGGAGATGCCGTCGGAAAAATACTCCTGCTCGACATCGCCGCTCATATTGACGAATGGAAGAACGCAGATCGATGTTCGCATGTGACCGGCCGTGCGTGCCGCCGGTACGTGCGCCGGCGCACCGGTCAGCGATTTCAACGCGCGGAGAAGATCTTGAAATGGGCGGCTCTGCGCGCTTTCTTTCCAGTCATCAAGATCGATTGTGTGGAGCGCGCGCGCATCGAGCGGCAGATTGGGTGCATCGAGTTGGACAGGAACAAGCTTGCCCAGGTCGGCGGCGAGCCGGGCCTCGCCGCGCACCCAGCGTGAAACGACAGATGCCTGCGTCCAGACGACGATGGCGGCGCGCGCGGCATCAATCTCTTTCGTTATGAGCGCATCGAATTCTTGACCGCCGGCAATTTCGGGATCCCACCAGACGCTCCAGCCTTGCGCCTCGAGCGCGGCGACGAGCGGCGCAACCCGCGCCTTATCCACCCGTGCATATGAGACGAAAATGTCAGCCATGTTTCGCCGTTGGCTCGTCGGCCGCCGGTTTCGTGGCAAGGCGCGCTTCTGCCGCTGCCATCAGCTTTTTGTAGCGCGGATCCTCGCGGACTGAATCGAGATCGGAATCTTCGTTCGCCCAAATCAGCATGTCCGGTTGTCGCGAGGTGTTGAAATACGCCTCAAGGTGGTCGAGCCCGGCATCGATCTCGCCAATTTTGATGAGGCAACAGGCAAGATTATATCGTGAGTTGGCGTTATCCGGATCAACGAGCATCGTTCGCGCCGCCCACTCCTTGCATTTGCTGGCATCGCCGATGAATGCCCAAAGTGAGGCGCCATGCGCGAGCGCTTCGCCGTTTGCCGGGTCGCGCGCGATCTCCGCTTCCGCGCGTGCAATGCCTCGCCTCGCGGCGGATTTGGCGCGTTCGGGATTGCCAAGCTCGTTCTCACATTGTGCGATCAATGAGAAGGAGGCGAAATCTGTTTCAGCCAGGCTGACAACTTTCTCGAAGGCTTCGATGGCATCGGCATAGCGATGCGTAACCATGAATATCCCCGCGGCGCGCTGAGCGACTTCAAACGAGTCCGGGTCGAGCGCGAGGGCAATGCCGATTTCGCGAAGCGCCTCATCGAAGCGCCCTGCATTGGCTAGAAATTTCGCATTGGTCGCACGGGCGGACGCGCAATTGGTATCGATTTCGAGCGCACGCTTGAGCGAGACCTGAGGGTCGCCCATATCGATGCCATCGCCTTGCACGGCTTGCTGAGCGCCGGCAAGCCGCGCCCAGGCATCGGCATAGTTCGGATCGCGCTCGACCGCCTTCTTAAGGAGATTTACCGCCACTTGGGCGTAGCGTTTGCCTTGCTTAATTGAGTATTGGCGCGACAGGAGAAACAGCTCATAGGCTTGCGCATCATTCGTGCCGCGCTTGCCGAGCACTTTCTTTTCTTCCGGCAGAAGGC
>JBAQHC010000607.1:0-1533 GCA_049288095.1 Alphaproteobacteria bacterium
AGGCCGATTGGCTTGGCAACGGCGCGCCGGCTGCGGCACCGACGAGCATTGCACGTACCGACACGATGCCGCTTGTTGCTGCCGCTCTCGTTCCTCCTTCAGCCGCCTCGCTTGTTGAGGCGCCGAGTGAAGCGGCTAAAGAGGAAGCTGTTCCGAGCGCCAGTGTTCAAACTGCACCGGCTGAGTCTGTTGCATCTCCTCCCTTAGCTGCCTTGTCTGACGAAGCGCAAAGCACGAAGGCGGATGAATCCACGTTGCCGGCGCGTGCCGGCGGCGAGATGCCGGCGCCGGCGATCGCAGCCGAGCAGAATGAGCGCGAGGTCACGGTGACGTTCGGCGACCGGCGCTATCGCGTGCGCGGCCTTCAAAAGAACACCAGCTATGAGGTGATGCGTGTCAATGTGCTGGTGACGCGCGAGAGCGGCGTGCATGTCGATATGTTCGATCTTTACGCCGCCAAGCAGCGCCAGCTCTTTGCCAAGGCCGCCGCGGCCGAGCTCGAAGCTGAAGAGAGCGTGATCCAGCGTGATCTTGGGCGATTGCTGCTCAAGCTCGAAGAGCTGCAGGACGTGAGCATACAAGCGGCGATGAAGCCGAAGCAGACGAGCGCCGCCGAGATTGCCAAGGCGGATGAAGACGCGGCGCTCGCGCTGTTGCGCGATCCGCGCCTCATCGATCGATTGCAAGAGGACTTCGACCGCACGGGCCTGGTCGGCGAGCCGGTGAATGCGCTTGTCGGCTATCTCGCGGCGGTGTCGCGCAAGCTTCAATCGCCGCTCGCGATCATCGTGCAATCGACAAGCGCCGCCGGCAAAAGCGCATTGATGGAGGCCGTTCTACGGCTCGTGCCGGACGAGGACCGCGTGCACTACTCGGCGATGACGGGACAGAGCCTGTTCTATCTCGGCGAGAAGGACCTCAAGCACAAAATCCTCGCGATCGCCGAAGAGGAAGGCGTGCGCCAGGCGGCGTATGCGCTGAAGCTGTTGCAGTCACAAGGCGAGTTGACGATTGCGAGCACAGGCAAGGACCCGGACAGCGGCCTCCTCGTCACCCAAGAATATCATGTCGAAGGGCCGGTGATGCTGTTCCTGACGACAACGGCAATCGACATCGACGAAGAGCTTTTGAATCGCTGCTTGGTGCTCTCGATCGATGAGAGCCGGGCGCAGACGCGCGCCATCCAAGAGCGCCAGAGAACGGCGCGCACGCTTGCCGGCCTTCTGGCGATGAGCGAGGCCGAAGAGATCACCAAGCTGCACAGGAACGCTCAGCGGCTTTTGAAGCCGCTCGCAATCGTCAATCCTTACGCCGATCGATTGACGTTCCTTGACGAGCGCACGCGCACGCGGCGCGATCATCAAAAATACCTTACGCTCATCGATGCGATTGCGCTGCTTCATCAACATCAGCGCGAGGTGAAATCGATCACACATCAGGGCCAGGTGATCGAATATGTCGAGGTGACGCCGGCGGACATCTCGCTTGCCAATCGCCTGGCACATGACGTGCTCGGCCGCTCGCTCGACGAGC
>JBAQHC010000608.1:0-5383 GCA_049288095.1 Alphaproteobacteria bacterium
CAGCTTGGGTTTGCCCGAGCGAATCGTTTATTCTGATGGCCCATGGCGCGGTACATCTTCATCACCGGCGGCGTGGTCTCCTCCTTGGGAAAGGGCTTGGCTTCGGCGGCACTCGGCGCGCTTCTGCAGGCGCGTGGCTACAAGGTGCGCCTCCGGAAGCTCGACCCCTATCTCAATGTCGACCCGGGCACGATGTCGCCGATACAACACGGCGAAGTCTTCGTGACCGATGACGGCGCGGAGACGGACCTCGATCTCGGCCACTATGAGCGGTTCACCGGCGTGCCGGCGACGAAGCGCGACAACGTCACCACGGGCCGCATCTACCAGGACATCATCAACAAAGAGCGTCACGGCGACTATCAGGGCGTCACCGTTCAGGTCGTGCCCCACGTCACCGACGCGATCAAAGAGTTCATCCTCAACGCCAATGACGATGTCGACTTCGTGCTCGCCGAGATCGGCGGCACGGTCGGCGACATCGAGGGCTTGCCGTTCTTCGAGGCGATCCGCCAGCTTGCCTATGAGCTCGGGCGGAGCAATGCCTGTTACATCCATTTGACCTTGGTGCCCTATATCGCCTCGGCGGGCGAGCTGAAGACCAAGCCGACCCAGCACTCGGTGAAAGAGCTGCAATCGATCGGCATTCAACCCGATATCGTGCTCTGCCGCGCCGACCGCGATATCCCGCCAAATGACCGCGCCAAGATCGCGTTGTTCTGCAATGTCCAGCCGAGCCGCGTCGTGCAGGCGCCTGATCTCGACACGATTTACGATGCGCCCAATCGCTATCACGCCGAGGGCTTGGACGATCAGGTGCTCGAAGTTTTCGGCATCAAGGAGGCGCGCGCGCCCGCTCTCGCTCGCTGGCAGGAGATCGCGCATCGCGTGCGTGCGCCGGAAGGCGAGGTGAAGATCGCCGTCGTCGGCAAATACACGAAATTGCAGGACGCCTACAAGTCGCTCACCGAAGCGCTCGTGCACGGCGGCATCGCGAACAATGTGCACGTCAATGTCGATTGGATCGACAGCGAGATTTTCGAAAAACCAGGCACGGTCGAGGCGCTTGAGGACGTGCACGGAATTTTGGTGCCGGGCGGTTTCGGCGTGCGCGGCACCGAAGGCATGATCGCTTCGGCGGAGTTTGCGCGCACGCGCGCGATGCCTTATTTCGGCATTTGCTTCGGCATGCAAATGGCGGCGATCGAAGCCGTGCGCAATCTCGTCGGCATCAAAGAGGCGAGCTCGACCGAGTTCGGCCAAACCCGCGAGCCTGTGGTCGGTTTCCTAGAAGAGTGGATGCGCGGCAATGCGCTCGAGAAGCGTTCAAAGTCCGGCGATCTCGGCGGCACAATGCGCCTCGGCGCTTATACCGCTGTCTTAAAGCCCGGCTCGAAAGTTGCGCAGATTTACGGCGCAACAAGCATTTCCGAGCGGCACCGCCACCGCTACGAGATCAACATGGCCTACCGCGAGCGGCTCGAGAAAAGGGGCGTGATCTTCTCAGGTATTTCCCCGGACGGCGTGCTGCCGGAGATTCTCGAAATTCCAGATCACCCGTGGTTTATCGGCGTGCAATTCCACCCGGAATTGAAATCGCGCCCGTTCGAGCCTCACCCGTTGTTTGCCTCGTTTATCGAGGCCGCGGTTCACCAGAGCCGCTTGGTTTAGTATCCTTCATGATAAGATGTGATACGGGGGTTTCCAAATGCGAACGGCTTCCGCGCTCATTGCTTTTGCCCTGCTGCTAACATCGCCAGTTGCATTTGCGCGGAACAGTCAGCCTTGCGCGAATAGTAATTACGTCCCAGCCCACGTGAGCAAATCGGGTAAGTTTGTGAAAGGTCATACGAGTTGCGCTTCAACGGCACGTACGGGTCGGCCCTGTCCTAACCGACATTGGGTCGGGGCACATACGACTAGAAGTGGCAAGCTCGTCGCGGCGCATTGGAGCTGTTAGCTTCGTCGTTGGGCGTCATCGCGAGCACGTGCTCACTTGGTTGATTAAATCTGCAGATCAGAGCCGCTCGGCCCCAGAAAATAACTGTCATCCCGGACGCGATGCGACACGAAGTGGTGCATCGCAGATCCGGGATCAATGTCTTTAAGGCTAGCGAGAGGGCTGGATCCCGTGTCTGCAGCGCGTCATTTTCATGCCGCGCAGCGCACGGGATGACGGGGGAACGGAAAGCGGAGGATAGACGAGCGTAGCCGATAGTGCGATACCGTTGAGCGTAGGCGCAAAGAACTCTCAGGGGCGATCAATGCGAATCTTCCTATTGATGTTGGCTGGATTTGTGTTCATGGCAAGCGTGGATGCCTCCGCGTTAGCAAAGACCCGTCGCCCTCACTGGGTGAAGGCGCACGTTACTCATCCGACACCCAGTAGGCAGCGCACGGTGCGTGGCCACTGGAGTCGCTAGCGCAAACTCGGCGTCGGCCTGTAATCAACAAAAATCCAGTTTACCAACGGTGCCGTGCGCAAATGACTGACGATCCGCTGCCCAAGAGCCGCATCTTCAACTACGAAAACGCTGTGCTCATCATGATGAGCGCCGCCAATGGCGTCTTGGCGCTGGATCGCGGCGTCATCAACTTCCTCTCCGATCCGATCGTCAAAGAGCTTCATCTGAGCAACACGCAGCTTGGCCTGTTTTCGTCCGCGCTTTCGATCGCGGTCGCGTTCTCGGGCCTGTTTCTCGCGTCACTCGCCGACTCAACAGGAATGCGCAAGCTTATACAGCTCATTTCGCTGACATTGTTTTCGCTGCTTTCGGCTTCGTCCGGCTTGGCGATGGGCTTTATGACTCTCTTCATTGCGCGGCTTGTGATGGGCCTTGCCGAAGGGCCGATTCTGCCGATCGGCCAATCCATCATGTCGATCGTCTCTTCGCCGGAGCGCCGTGGCTTCAACATGGGCTTCATGCAGGCGGTCGGTGCTTACGGCATCGGGCTCATCATGGGTCCGATCGTGTTCACGCAAATCGGCGAGGCGTTTGGCTGGCGCGTCGGATTTTTCCTCTCGGGCGTGCCGGGCCTTCTGTCTGCTATCGCAATCGCGCTGTGGGTAAAGCCGCTGCCGCAGGCTGCGATCAAGCAAGTCGCCGAGGAAGCGAAGGAGGAGCGTGCGCATCCGCTTGAGCTGTTCAAATCGTCTAACATGGTCTTGTGCATGGCGATCTCGGGCCTGCTCTCCGCATGGCTGATCGTTCAGGGCGTCTTCATGCAGCGCTATCTCGTCAACTTGGACGGCATGAAGCTGACCGATACCGGCTTTCTGATCAGCGCCACCGGCATTGGCGGCTTGATCGGCGGCACGGTGTTTCCCGGACTTTCCGATTGGATCGGCCGCAAGCCGACTTTGCTGCTCGGCTGCCTTGGCGGCGCGCTTGCGCCGCTTGCGGTGATCATGATCCACGGCTCGTTTATGTTGCTCGCAGCTGGGCTGTTCGTTGGCTGGTTGATTGGCGGCGCGGCGGGGCCGCTCTATGTCGCGATCATTCCGACCGAGAGCGTTAGCCCGCGATTGTCCGCCACAGCCGTCGCTGTTTCGCTTGCGTTCGGCGAGATCATCGGTGGCGTTATCGCTCCGGCGGCGGCCGGACGCCTTGCCGATGCAACGACGCTCGCAGCGCCGTTCTGGATTTCGTTCGGCTGCGCTATCGCTGCGGCGGTGCTGACGCTGTTCCTCAGCGAGACCGCGCCGCGCAAAGTGAACGGCCGCTCCGCTGCTCAAGGCGCCCTTGGCACGTAGACATGGCGCGAAAGGCCGTCAGATCGAAGGCCAAGAGAAGACGCTGGTCGCAACGTGTGACCGAGGAAAGCCACGCGCTTCAGCTGGAAGAGGGCGTATTCACTTGGAATGACCCCAAGCGCATCGCGCTCTCGCTCAAGCGATCAGCGGAGGAAAGCACAGAGCGTAAAGCAGAGCCTTATCGCTCAGCGCTCTCGATGCTCGTCTTCTATATCAATCGCGCAGGCAAGAATTTACCCGAGGAGCGCAAGCGCGTGTTCGAGCAAGCCAAGGCCGAGCTGCGTAAGGCCTTCGGCAGGCCAGTCATCTAGCGCATTTCGCGATCACACAGATGATCGCAAGAAGCTCAATGCTGCCGATGCCCCTTCAACGGATAGGGCTCGCCAAGCCCCAGATCCGCCTTGATGCGTTCGATTGCGTCACGGGGCAGATTCTCGTGAGTGCCGATCGAGGGCAACACGGTCTTCTTGTCGCCGAGATGGACAACCACGCTCGCATGACCGCCGCCGTGGCGGCTGTGCGTGTGCTCCTCGAAGCTGCAGCCTCGCGCCGTGAGCCATTTGCGCAGTTCGATACTGTTCATCTTGCCCTCCTCGCAATGAAGGATGATTAGCGTATTTCGCACCTTGCACTGCAAGATTGGCACTTGAGCCTGGGACCACGATTGATCTGGATCAGGCAGCTGCCGGACGCGGGTGCATAAGACGAGGTGTCTCAAACGCTTCCCGGCCCGGAAATTGGGATCACTTCTTCTTCGAATGCATTGCCCGTCAATTGTGGAACGGTCGTCGTGCGATTGAGCAGGAAGACAACGGGTCCGCCGGTATTGTTCGTGAAGCGGCAGTTCTCAATCCTTATGGAATTTGTCGCGTTGCTGAGGCCTTCCGCGCCGATCTCGATCGCCGTCGTTTTGTTGCTGCTGAGCGGGCCCTTTTCCAACGTGTCGCCGGACATGAAAAGATCTCCGCCGTTCGGAATGTCGACGAGATAGCTCGATGTGCCCTCAGGCCCGTCCTCAATTCTGGTGTCGATAATCTCCGTCAAGGCGGCACGCGATTTCACATGATGTCCAACGTGTTGCGCGAGAAACACGCTGTGCTCGATATGAACACGCGCAATCCGGCCAGCATAAAGTCCGTGCGCACATTCTTCGATGCAGGCGCCGTTTCCTTCGAACGATGAGTTTCTGATGATGAGTTCCGCATCAGGATTTGACGTCGTCAGAATGCCATTCTCGTTGCCGATGAAATGGCTGCCTTCGATCGTGAGCTTGCGGCTCTCCATGCGGATGCCGGCGCCGTTGTGATCTTCCACCTTCGCGCCCTTGAACGTGAGTCCGCGCACTAAAGTGTCGTCGCCCTGGATGACGAAGATCGCCTTCCCGGCGCAGGTTTTGCCCGCGAGCACCACATCGCCGCCTACGCCCATGAGCTTGAGGCCCGGCACATTTTTCGGCCACACCACGCAATCCGCATAAGTTCCGGCGGAGATGTTGACGGTGTCGCCCGGGCCAACAAGTGCGGCCACCTCGCTCGGTTTGCTGTACTCGAGTCTGGGCCCGACGGCGAAGACGCGTGGGCCCTTGCTTGGCGCCGCGACACAAGCTGCGATGCATAGGCAGCACAGCAA
>JBAQHC010000609.1:0-2027 GCA_049288095.1 Alphaproteobacteria bacterium
CTCCAATGGAACGGTGCACCAATTCTGCAAAGGGACGTAGTTGTGCCGGAGCTTCCCAAGGCCGGCTCATTGACTTGGCAGGACGTCGGCATAGTGGGAATTGGCCCACAGGCGAACGATAGCGGAAAAATGGGCTTGACCCTTGCACAAGCTTCGTGCTGCAACATCTTTTGATGCATAGCCCGGGGGTCCAAGGGCGGACCTAGCGCGGGCATTTTGGTTTGATCGGCCGGAACAGAGTTCTCCGGTCCTCGCCGCGCCGCTAACACGCTAGATAATAAAGCGAATCGAGTTCCGGGAGCGCGCCAGTCATGGTTTACGACGAAGCAACTTTGAGGTCGCTGATCGGCGCTCATGTGGGCCGCACCGGCGGGCTCATGATTGCCCTGCGCACTATCCAAGAGACGTTTGGGCACATCCCGCGCGCGGCTCTTCCCGTTATCGCCCATATCTTCAATTTAACTCAGGCTGAGGTGAAGGGCGTTTATTCCTTCTACGATGACTTCAAGGTGGAGCCGGTTGCCAAGACAGTCGTCAAGGTGTGCCAGGCAGAGGCCTGCCAATCGGTCGGCAGCCACAAGCTCACGGAGCGCGTCTCGAAGGCACTAGGATTGGAGCTCGGCCAGACGAGCGGCGATCGTTCTGTCGCACTCGAGCCAGTTTATTGCCTCGGGCTTTGTTCCTGCGGGCCGTCGATGATGGTTGACGACAAGCTTTACGCGCGCGCCGAAGGGAAGCGCCTCGACGGTATTCTCGCTTCGATCCCGAAGGGCGCTCACTAATGGCCGCGCCTATCACCGTTTATGTCCCGCTCGATTCCGCTGCCGTTGCACTCGGCGCCGATGAGGTCGCGTCCGCAATTGCCAACGAGGCCAAGAAGCGCGGAGCTGATGTCACGATCGTGCGCAATGGTTCGCGTGGCATGCATTGGCTCGAGCCGCTGGTGGAAGTGACCGTCGGCGGCAAGCGACTGGGTTACGGGCCGGTTCAAGAAACGGACGTAAAGGGCTTGTTTGACATGGGATTTCTCGAGGGCAAAAAGCACGCGCTCTCCCTCGGTGCGGTCGAGGAAATTCCGTATTTCAAGAACCAAGAGCGTTTGATCTTCAAGCGCTGTGGAACGACAGACCCGCTTTCGCTTCAAGATTACGAGGCGCATGGCGGCCTTAAGGGTTTGAAGCGCGCTCTGCACATCGAGCCCAAAGCCGTTGTCGAAGAAGTGAAAAGCTCCGGTCTGCGCGGGCGCGGCGGCGCGGGGTTTCCTGCCGGCATCAAGTGGGAGACCGTGGCGGGCATCAGTGCCGATCAGAAATATGTCGTCTGTAATGCGGACGAGGGCGATAGCGGCACATTCGCCGATCGCATGATCATGGAAGGCGATCCATTCCTCTTGATCGAGGGCATGGCGATTGCCGGCATCGCGACCGGCGCGACCCAAGGCTACGTCTATCTCCGCAGCGAATATCCGATTGCTGCCAGAGTGTTCGAGACAGCACTTAAGAAGGCGCGCGAGGCCGGGGTTCTTGGAAAGAGCGTGCTCGGTAGCGGCAAGGCGTTCGAGCTTGAGCTCTTCATGGGCGCAGGCGCTTATATCTGCGGCGAGGAAAGCTCACTGCTCAATTCGCTTGAGGGCAAGCGCGGGGAGGTGCGTGCCCGTCCGCCGATCCCGGCAATCGCGGGCCTCAACGGCAAGCCGACTGTCCTCAACAACACGATTACATTTTGCTCCGTGCCGTACGTGCTGGCTGAAGGCGCGGCGGCGTACAAGAATTTTGGCCGCGGGCGCTCGCTTGGGACGATGCCGTTCCAGCTCGCCGGCAACATCAAGCGCGGCGGGCTTGTCGAAAAAGCGTTCGGCGTGACGCTCCGGCAGCTCGCCGAAGACTTCGGCGGCGGCACGCGCTCCGGCCGGCCGCTGCGCGCGATCCAAGTCGGCGGCCCGCTCGGCGCTTATCTTCCGCAATCGCTGTTCGATTTGCCGATGGACTACGAGGCTTTCGCCACCAAGGGCGCCGGCGTCGGCCATG
>JBAQHC010000610.1:0-5238 GCA_049288095.1 Alphaproteobacteria bacterium
CAACAGATCCATCGCGCGTCACGCTTGGAAAATCGGTCCGCAAGCACGCCGCCGATATAAGAGGAAAAGCCGCCGAAGAGCCCGGTGCTGATTGCGGAGACAAGCCCGATCGTCCCGGTATTGAGGTGAAACGTGCGGATGAAATAGCTCGGATACCACTGGCCGACGCCATATCCGGTGAACGCGGTGAGCGCGAAGGCGGCGCACAGATGATGAAATGTTTTGCGCTTCCACAGCGTGCGCGCAACTTCGCCAAGCGATGGCGGCTTTTCGGCGCCAGTGCTCTGCATATTTTCGCTCAGGCCGCGCGGCGGCTCCTTCAGGGCGAAGGCAATCAGAAGCGCGAGCAAGAGACCCGGCAGGCCGACCACATAGAACGCCTCGCGCCAGCCAAGTGCGACGTTGACATAACCGCCGATCAAGAGGCCGAGCGCGCCGCCGATTGGAATGCCAAGCGTGTAAATGCCGAAAGCCGTCGAGCGCTCATGCGGGGCGAAATAATCGGCGAGCAGCGAATGTGCCGGAGGGCTGCAGCCGGCTTCGCCGACCCCGACACCGACGCGCGCGAGCGCAAGCGTGAGGAAGTTCGTCGCCGCTCCGCACAGCGCCGTCATCACGCTCCAAAGCGCGAGGCATATCGCGATCATTTTCGATCGCGAGTGATGATCGGCAATGCGCGCAAGCGGAATGCCGAAAGCCGTATAGAACAGCGCGAAAGCGAGCCCGCCCAACAATCCGAGCTCGGTGTCCGAAAGATTCATGGCGGTTTTGATGGGCTGCTGCAAAATCGCGAAGATCTGGCGATCAATGAAGCTGCAGACATAAGCGAGCACGAGCAATGATAGCGCGATCCAACGATAGGTGCGGGCGCGGGCTGTAACTTCGTTCTTCGGTGCGTTGTTCATGATTGCCGACGGCGAATGCGTGCTTGAATGCCGCTTATCTCGCCGCGCCTCCCGTTTGTGGAGCTTGGCATGATGCGCCGCGCCTCTCAACTCGCATGAGTGCGAAAGTTAATTTTGCCAGTCCGCGCTTTCCCAGGGCAGAGCCGAAGCGCCTTCGCTTTGCCGCCGGGGTTCCAATGCGGTTGCGGTCGAAAGTGGCACGAGCCAACCAGTGTAATGAACGAGCAACCCCAGAAGCGGAAGATTGGCGCGCACATCGAAGATGAAGCGGCCGCGCTCGACACGCTCTTCGGCTTTGATACGTGGGCCGAGGAATTTCAGCCACGGCAGACCAAAAAAGCGGGTTCGCGTGTGAGCCATAGCGAGATGCTTGTCGTCGCAATCGACTTTGAAGTCGAACTCGAACGGGCCGAATTTCTCGCGCAAGAGCTTTTCATTGCGGCGCTCGACGATTGACATACGCGATGAAAAGCTGCGCGTGCCGAAGGTCCGCTGCCAGAGCTCCCCTGAGTCATCGGGCGTGATCGTGACCGTGACGGGCATGCTCTCGGAGGCTTTCGGCATGCCGAGCAGCCAACCGGCAAACCGCGAAACAATGTTCTTGCCGCGCTTCACGGTAGCCCCGCCGCCATAGCGCGCCGTGATGTTACTGAAATGCATATCGCGGATATGATTGGGGAGCTCAGTGGATTTGCGGCCGAGCAGGATCGCGTAAAGCGGCCCGGCGAGCGGCTCGTCGCGCCGCTCCGTCTTGATGTCGAAGCCCGCCATCATCTCTTCGACCGAGCTGAGCTTGATCGCCGCAATTGCAGCGCGGGCGCCGGGTGCCGGCACGATGCCCGCAGCGATCTCCTTGGCGAGGATTGCCGATGCCATCGCCGGGATCATCGGCCCATCACCAGAGGCGGCGTGGAGCGTCCAGCACCGCTTGACCCATTGGCGCTGCAGATCGCGTCCGATCACCTCAACGAACATTCCGCCTTCATCGCGGCCCATCCATTTGGTCATCTGCGCGAGCCACTCAAGCGGCGCAGCAAAGATGGCGGCGTTCTTGATCCATCCACGCTCAACGAGCGCGCTCAAAACGCAAAGGCCGAGGTGCTGAAACCCGAGCTCGAGCCCGGCGTGAAAGGTGATGGTGCGCGCGGCCGGATAGCGCTCATGCAGGAAATCCGGATCGGGCACTTCGACATGACTGAACCGCCGCTTGAGCGTTCTCCGGCCTTCGACCTTGAGCGTGCGCCTATGCGTGTCCTGCCAGCCCCGAACCGGCAGCCATGCACCCGCCTTGAGTTGCTCGCTCGGCTGGCCGACACCCATCAGCACTGTCTTGACGACAGCAAGGCCGCGCGGGCCGCGATTGCCGGGCGTGATGCCAATTCTGATCTCCGAGACGCGCGCAAGGCCCTCGGCAAGCGAAGCAACCACGGTCGATGAGAGAGCAGGAACGCTCGAGACGCCGGTCAGGGCGACGCAGTCGGCATCGATCGCGGCCTTGTTCAAGCGCCGGAAGCGCTCCACGAAATCGCGGTCGTCAGCAAGATCAAGATAATGCGCGCGGCACGCGATAGCGGCTTGCGCGACGGTGTAATCCTGGCCGCGGAACGGGCCGACGGCATTAATGACGAGGCCAACATTGAGCTGACGGAGCTCGGCATAGAACTCGTCGCCGTTGCTGTCGATCTTGCGTGCGCTGACTTTCGCGCCGGGAACCTGCACCTGAATTTGCAGCGCCGTCTTTTCCGCACGCGCGAGATCGCGGCCACCGATAATGACTTCGATGGCCGGATCGGCCGCGATGAGGCGCGCGATGCGGCTGCCGAACACGCCCGAGCCGCCCAAGACGAGCACTTTGAGCGCGCTATGATCGCCTTCTGCTCTCACGCGAGGCTGCCTCGTCACCTAAGGCCGGCAAGCGCCGGCGAAGTGAATATGAAGACGAGGCGGCGAAATGCAACGTCGCTAGATTGACGGTCCTGCCGCACTCAGCTCAATCGAGCAGTTCCAGCCCTGAAGAGAAAACTTAGCCCGCGGCGCGGACAAACTCGATTTCGACGCCGGTCGGGTGGTGGCGGCGCACGCGGCCGCGCATGCGCCCGATCGTCACCTCTTCACCGACGGCGGGCTTGACCCCCACTTGCAGCCACACGCTGTGCACCGACATATCGAGCACGCGGCATTCGACCTCGCGCCCATCCTTCAGTGTAAAGTGGGGGCGTTCGGCTGCGTCGCTCTTTTCGGCATGTTCTTCGCCCGGGCCTTCGACGAGCGAGCCCAAGCGCGCGATCAGACGCTCGCGCTTGGCATCGGTCACGGCAAACTCGACCGCGAAGCCATTACCGAGGTGCCGTACCACGTGGCCTTCGACGCGGCCGAGCGCCTCCACATAGACGACGACTTGGGTCCCGATCGGGGGCCGATCCCCCGTCGTCACCGCAAGGCCGCCCGCGGATATATCGAGGAGCGTCGCCCCTTGTTCGTTGCCCCCGTGCGCGAGAAACCGCACCGGCACCGAAAGCCGAATACGCTGATAGCGCCGCTGTTCACGGCGTTCATCGTCGATCGTCATGGCACAGACCGTCCGCCTCTTTCTGACGCGTGGACGAGGGTCCCAAATCGGCGTGAAAAACCCGTTAGGACGTTGGGAAGAAATGTGCCCAAGCAATTTGATTCGAATTGATTCGAACGGCGTCCCGAGATGCGACGCAGGCTGATAATCCTTGGGGAGACGATCTGTTTTCGGCCGAACGTCTGTGGAAAAGTTTTTGTTGCGGCCGGCTCCAGGCAAAAAAACCCGCTCGCCTTGCGAAGAATCTCCCCATAATCACGTGAAATGATTCGATTCCGCTCGCTCGGGCGGGGTCGCCTAAACGGTCGTCAAGAGACAGGAAGCGACATGAAGCGCAGTCTAGCCGCACTTATCTCACTTACGCTCATCGTTCTTGCTGGATGCGCGCTCAATCCATTTGGCGGCGGCGATCCTGTCGACCGCGCCAAAAACCTCACGCCGACCGGTAGCCCATTCAATCAGGCGCTCTATCGCGCCTATCTCACGCGCGCCGAGGAGAAGAAGCAGATCGGCAAGAGCGATGCCGCGAAATACTTTGCGGACCGCGCGCGTATCGCCGCCGATGGCCGCGCGATCCTGCCGGAAGACCTGGCCGTCGACCGGGTGGGCCAAGAAGCCTTCACCGAGCTCGATGGCGCGCGCAACAATCTCGTCAAATACCTTGTCGACGGCGGCCGCGATCAGGCGCCGGAAGAAGCGGCGCAATCCCAGTCCTATTTCGATTGCTGGGTGAAGTCGGCCGAGGCGAAAGAGACGGCTGAAGTCACGCGTTGCAAGACGGCATTTGGTGGCGCGCTATCGAACCTGCAGACCGCGATCAATGCAACGCCGAGCCAGCCGACGACAGCGAGCGCCAGCACAGGCTCTTCAGCCGCCGGTCAAGAGCGCAAATACGCCGTCTATTTCGATCTCAATGAGTGGCACTTGTCAGCCGAAGCGCTGACGACAATCACCGACGCGATCAACACCGCGCGGTCGGAGGGCCAATCGCAGATCATCTCCGCAGGGCATGCTGATCGTTCGGGTTCGGCGCCCTACAATATGAAGCTGTCGCGCCGCCGCGCCGACTTCGTGAAAGACACCATGGTCGAGATGGGCGCCCGTGCCGAAGCAATCAAGGTCGAGGCCTATGGCGAAACCAAGCCGGCGGTGCCTACGGCTGATGGCGTGAAAGAGCCGAAGAATCGCCGGGTTGAGATCTCGCTCCTCCCGTAGTCTCGCGGCGAACAGCCTAAGTTCAAAAGGAGTGGCCGGCATAGCCGGCCATTTCGTTTTTCGGAACCGAAGAAGCTTACTTGCCGCGCGAGAGCGTGTGGACGATCGCCTTGAGCGGATGCTGAGGCTCCTCGCCCTTCACGGGGGTTGGTTCGGGGAAAGAAGGGTCCAGCACCTGAAGGGATAGAAGACCCTGGCGTGCGAACCGGTCATAGCGCGAGGCCGTTGCCCAATCGGTGACGTTGGCAGAGCCTAGAACCCGGTTGATCCGGCCATCTGAATCGGCGAGCGGCAGGAAGAGATATTCGAGCACGCAATGATCGCCCGAGAGTGTCTCCGCTCTTGCCTGAGCGACGCCGCCGCAGGGCAGCGCAATGACGCGATCGAGAAGAACGCTTAGATATTTGCGCGCCGGGCCTTGAAACAGAGCAAGCATGTTCTGTGTACGGAACTCGCGGCCGAAGAGGGCGCAGTAGCCTGTGCCGGCGAGGCGGAAGACGAAATGGTTCGCATCGAAGCGTTGCAGCACGAACACGCTCGGCAGAAGGT
>JBAQHC010000611.1:0-1540 GCA_049288095.1 Alphaproteobacteria bacterium
GCGCAGCAATATTTTTTGTGCTTCCAAGAATTTCCCCTTGGACCTTCCGTTCGCCGCATCGAATTCACGGTCGACGATCACCTGTATGGATACGCCGCGTTTTCGGGCTTGCACTATAGCATTGGCTAGCTCATCGCTGGTAAACGCATAGATGGCAACGAGGATTTCTTTTTTTGCTTGTTCGAGCTCACGGATTATATAACTCGAGCATTTTCCCTGCGGGCTAAAACAGGCTTGAACAACCATCTCGGCCGAAGAGAAGGTGGGACATAGCGTGAAACCAATGAGAAGCAGCGCAGCAGGGGTTTTTATCTGGACCATATGGAGATGCTCTGATGGTGTCCATCGTCAGGACTGCAAACACATTTCGAGAATCAGCCTTTCCATGACCAGTCGGGGATTAGCGCCGCTGGATTTTAAACACAATTCCGCCGCGTAGATCTCGTCCATGTAACGACGCAACCCGCCGATGGAGAACTTATCGGCTCTTTGAAAGCACATGTAGTCGACGTAAGGGTTCCGTGTCAACATCGGTACCCTCTGCTTAATCACGCTCTGTTGGTATTGGGCGTAGGTCATGCCGCGACGCCAGCAGCCGCGCAATTCATTTTCGAGAAGTTGGCGCGCCGAGAATAGGCGCCGCACCTCACCGGCAATCATGCCTAAAAGCTTCAACGGATGTTCTCCCTGAGCGATCAGACGGCCCAAGTGAGCAAGGGCGGCTACGGCTTCGCGATCACCTATCGCTTTCGTGAGGTCGAAGATCCACTCTGCCCCCTCATCGGTGAAGATCGCCGTTACATCCTCGGCCCGGATCGATGTCCGATCACCCACATACAAGGCTAATTTCTGCAGTTCCTGGCTGAGCCTGCGCAGATCGTCACTGGCGCGAATCAAAATCAATTCACGCGCTTGCGAATCCAATGTTTTTCCGTCTTTGCGCAAGCGCTGGATAATGAATTCCGTTAAAGTTTCCCGGTTGACTTTGCCGCTTCGATCTCGGTCCACGCCGATATAAAACGCGGCACCGATTTCTTCAATTCGTTTGTACAAACGCGTCCGGCGATCCACTTGTACGGCGGTAAGCAAAATAAAATTTCCATCGGGCAATCCTCGCTCCAGCCACTCCGCCAGCCTTTGGTCTTCCGCACCTCGCCTTGCGCTGAGATTCATTCCGCGGCTCCGGCAATACGTCAAAAGTGCCTCCGCCTCGTTGCGGGCATCCGGCCGTTCGAGATCGAGCAGATCTATAAATGGACCGCTCGATAAGGACTCGAGCTGATCCCATTGCTCTTGTGTCCAGCCTTCCACGGCGAGCAAATCCAGCAGCAGCTTGCTCGCCTCATCTTTCTTTCCTTCGCTCCACAGGCGCAGAACTTGCTCGCCCAACTCCCCTTTTTGTTCGCGTGAAAAAAAGTAAGGAACGTTTTCAACCCAGAGGACTTTTTTGCCTGGAAAAAATGGCGGCGTGAGCAGCGATGCTTCCAACCGATCCCAGGTGACCGCACGCCCGTCAAAGCGTTCGAGGTTAAAGCTCCTT
>JBAQHC010000612.1:0-1908 GCA_049288095.1 Alphaproteobacteria bacterium
GCCGGAACCCGCACCGTCGCCGTTTGGCTGGACACCGCCCCGCGATCTGGACCGCGAACACCGGGAGATGCGCCGCCAGTGGCTCGACCAGCGCGAAACCATCGAACAGGCATCTAATGAGCGGATCGAGAAGTGCCAGACGGCGCAGGACGATCTGCGCTTCGCCTTCGACGCGGCGAACGAGATTCAGGCGCAGAGGAATCGCGCCGATTACGAGACGCTGATCGCCACGCAGGACCGGACGCGCGAAAGCGCGATCCAGCGGGAGGAGTCGCGGATGGAGCAATCCATCACGCAGGAATTCCAGCAGCGCAGCCGCGATGCCGGCCCCGAGCGCGGCCTGTAGGCTGGGCTCAGAAGAGCGTGAGCTGCCGCGCGTCGGCTTCCTGCGCTTTCCATTCCGGAGTTTGCGCCGCTTGATCGAGCCAGATGCGGACAAAGGCGACGGGTCCACCTTCCTCGTCGATCAGCGGCGCGCCGCTGAAATGCGAACGGTAGCCGGTCTCCGTCATCGGCAACGGCGCTTTCGCCGGCGCGACCGACTCGATTTCAAGGTGTGCGAGCGGATAGCCGTATATCTCGCGATATGAGGGGGACCAGTCGGGGCAATAGCGGACCTCGATGGTGACGCCGCGCCAAACGATTTGTTCGACCTGATAGGGCTGTTCCATGGTGCCCTCCTCAAGCGCGGATTGCGCCATGCACCCGCGCCTCGTCGGCGTAGGATGCGAGCGTCTTGGTCGGCGAGAAATGCAGGTCGCGCTCGATCGGCAGGCCCAGCCTGCCGCGCACGGATTCAAGTTCCGAGAGACTGACGGAACCAAGTTCGGGACAACCCATGCCAAGGTCGCAAAGTCCAAAGGCGATGTCAGGGTCTTCCGGGTCGATCTCGGTCAGGAGCCAGGTGCAGCCGGCGTCGGGCGTGAAGAGTTTCACGACGGGCAGAAAGTCGGGCTCGGATTCCTCGTCCATCTGGAATTGCAGTCGAACGCGGCCATTTCTGAGCAGTCGTTCGCGGATGTCTGCGGTTAAGAGTTTCATGGTGGTCTTCCTTTCGCTTGGGGTTTTCTCAAGACGCGAAAGAGAAGGCCGGGCGGAAAAGCCACGGGGTCACCCAAGATTCTGTTCGTTTCGGGAGGGTCACGAAGGGAAACCCGCAAACGAAAGAATCTCTGGATTGATGCCGGGGCGCGCCCGGCCAAAAAGCAGCGTCAATGCTTGGGAAAACCCGCGAACAGGAATGACACGCCGTACGACCCCAAGAACGCGTGATAATATGCGGTATGAATGGCAGCGTGATCGTCGGCATTGCCGGACACCAGAAGCGCCGGGGCCTCGACTGGAGCTGGGTGTGCGAGGCGCTGCGCGCCGAGCTGGCGGCGCTGGGCCGAATCGATCGCGCCCTGTCATCGCTGGCGGCGGGCGCGGATCAGAGGTTTGCGACCGTCGCGCTGGAATTGAACATTCCCGTTACCGCCGTTCTGCCGATGAGCGGCTATGAGCGTTTTTTGCGAGGCAAAGACCTCGCCCGCTATCAGGCGTTACTGGCGCGGTGCGAGCAGCTCGTGCTCGACGGCACCGGTAGACCGAACGAAGCGTTTCTCGCTGCCGGTCGGTACATCGTCGATCACTGTGATGTTTTATTTGCGGTGTGGGACGGGCTGCCAGCCGGGGCGATGGGCGGCACCGGCGATGTTGTCGAATATGCGCGCCGCTCAGAGCGGCGCGTCGTTCACCTGCATCCGATAGAGCGCCGCGTCATAACTTTGTGACGCGGCGCGCGGGTTCGCAGTCCGTCATGTGTTGTCGTCAGGCTTTAGGCTGACATGCACCGGAGGCTCGGATGAGTCGGCAATCCGCTTTTGAACCAGCGCGTTGAATTCCGCCTCGGAAATCACATAGTCGTCG
>JBAQHC010000613.1:0-1699 GCA_049288095.1 Alphaproteobacteria bacterium
GCCAGAAATTCTACGAGGCGGTGCTCGAGCCACTCAGCTATAAGCGCTTCGGCGCCGACGGCGATGCGGTCGGCTTCGGCCGCGATACTTGGGCGTTCGGTATCATCAAAACGAGCGAGAACATCCCCAAGATGCATCTTGCGTTCATTGCCGATACGCGGGCGCAGGTCGATCGCTTTTTCGATGCAGCGATCGAAGCGGGCGGGAGGAATAACGGCCCGCCGCGCATCCGGCCCGCCTATGATCCCAACTACTACGCGGCGTTCGTGCTCGATCCCGACGGCCACAATATCGAAGCGGTGTGCCGCAAAGCGCCCGCCTCATCCCAATGAACAAGGCAGAAATCTGCGCCGCCAACAGCGTCGACTGGTACCGCGCTATTCTCGCCACCCATGGACTTGTCGGGAATATTGAAAGTGGCGTGTTCGTGTGCACGGGAAAAGTGCCGCCCTACTACTCGAACGCCTCCACTTTCGTTCTAGAGGATGCCGGCGCACAGATGCGTGTGATCACGGCATTGGCAAAGAATCTCATCCGCCCATTTTCAATCAACGATTGCTACGCTCGCCTGCCACTCGATCGGCTCGGGTTTCGAAAGCTGTTCGATGCGCAATGGATTTGGCATGATACCGAACTCAACGCCACCGGCCGTGCCGCTTCGCCGTGGCGTCGGATCACCACAGCGGAGGAACTCAAGGCGTGGGAGGTGGCGTGGCGGGCGTTGGGCTCACCCACCGGCGAGCCGGTATTTCTGCCGCCCTTGCTTCAGAATCCAGCGGTTGCGATCTTTGCGGCTCACAAGGGTGCGAATATCGTGGCCGTGTGCGCGGCCAACCGTTCGGAGCGTGCCGTTGGCCTGTCAAATTTCTTCACCAGCACGGACGGCGATGCCATGGCCCTTCTGAACGCCGCGCTCGCGGAGATCGCGGCCTTCGCGCCCGGCTTGCCGATTGTCGGCTATGAGCGCGGCGATGCGCTGGAGAACGCCGTGCGCGCCGGCTTCAGTGTGGTCGGGCCACTTCGCATCTGGCTCGCCGGCACAGAATGACTGACGCCGCCATTCCTGAAAACACGGTGCGTGCGCTGTTCCGGCAGCACGATTACATGCGCTTTTGGGGATTCCGTTTTTGTTCGGTGTTCGCCACGCAAATGCAAAGCGTCACCATGGGCTGGCAGATCTATGACATCGCGCGGCGCACGCACACAATCGAGCAATCCGCGCTTTATGTCGGTTTGATCGGGCTTTGCGCGTTTCTGCCGCTGTTCGTGTTTACGCTGCCGGCGGGCGAAACCGCCGATCGCCATACGCGGCGAAAGATTCTGATGCTGTGCATGGGCGGCGAAATCTTTTCCGTCGGTGTGCTGTTTGGCGCTTCGCTTTTTCACGCAACGACAATCCCGATTCTGCTCGGCATTTCGTTCGTGTTCGGAACGTCGCGTGCTTTCCTTGCGCCCGCCAGCACATCGACGGCCCCCATGCTCGTGCCGCGCGAGCTGTTGCCGCGCGCCATCGCATGGAACTCGCTCGCCTGGCAATCCGCCGCGGTCACCGGCCCCGCGGTCGGCGGCCTGCTGATCGCAATCGCGCCGAGCGTATCTTACGGCACCTCACTGGCGCTTTACGCGCTGGCGGGCGTTGCCATCGTCCTGGTGCGCCAGAACACTAAGCCCGATCAAAGGCCCGGCAGCCGGCTTGAGC
>JBAQHC010000614.1:0-9766 GCA_049288095.1 Alphaproteobacteria bacterium
ACGGTCGATTTCAAGAACACGCTGATCGTGCTGACTTCCAATCTCGGCAGCGAATATCTCTCCAACCAGCCGGAAGGGCAGGATTCGAGCGCCGTCAAAGATCAGGTGATGGAAGTCGTGCGCGGCCATTTCCGGCCGGAGTTCCTGAACCGGCTCGACGAGATCATTTTGTTCCATCGCCTGACGCGTGCGCAGATGAGCTCGATCGTCGACATTCAGCTCAAGCGCCTCGAAGCGCTGCTTGCTGATCGCAAGATCAAGCTCATCTTCAAGCAGGATGCGAAGAACTGGCTCGCCGATCGCGGTTATGATCCAGTTTATGGCGCGCGGCCATTAAAGCGCGTCATTCAACGCAGCGTGCAAGATCCGCTCTCCGAGCTCATCCTTGCCGGCAAGATCGGCGAGGGCGAGGAGATCAAGGTCACAGCGGCCGGAGATCGACTCCTCTTCAACGGTGAAAGCATCAAAGCTGCCGCCTGAGAGGATTTCATTCGCCTACTGAGGAATAGAGAAGGCTGGCGTGTCGCCAGCCTTCTTCTTTTCAGTTGCACGGGACCTTTTCGCGGCGAACGTGCCCGTCCTGACAATTCATGTGAATTGACTGGTCCTCATGCGCTTACAGGTTGACCCTACCCGTTAGGATGCTACTCTTTTTTTCCAGAGAGACTCGCCTGATTCTCTCTTTGGATAAGGAAAGCAGCCCCACGGGCTGAGTTGCTGATGCGCGTTGGGCATTTGGCATTGGTGTTGAGTTTGGTGTTGGCGTCGAGTCTTCCGGCTGCGGCAGCCACTATCACGGACGTCGTCACCTTTGATGCGACGAACTTGTTTCGCATTGTGGGAACAGGGACACCGGCCGGCGAAGTCACCGGCAGCTTTTCCATTACCTTGGATCCGGCGCTGAACTATCTCAATTCAACTAGTGGCATCACGCTGAACAGCCTCCAATTGGATGGCGTCGATTTCGCGATCGATAGCCCGGTTTCGTTCGACTACAATTCGCACAACCACACCTTGGTCATTGGCGGTTTGGTGGGTGGGGCGCTCTTTCCCCTCGGCAACGACTTTGCTTTAGGGGTTGGCGATTTTACAAGTGATCCAAAATTCTTGGCGCTCGCCTACTCGAATCTGATTCCAAATAACAAGAGCTTCAACACGAGATCATTTGGTGGCTCATACGGCGTCTTCCTTTCCGTCAATGGATCGATTTCCGCCGTCCCGCTTCCAGCCAGCCTGCCGCTCTTCGCTTCGGCACTCGGGCTTTTGGTATATTTGGGGTGGCGGATGAAGCGGCTCAGTCGTCCAGCATGACTGATGCAAGCCGCCGCTCCGGCAATGCCGAGTGGCAAGGCATAAATGAAACGCGCCCCGCGGTTAGCGGGGCGCGTCGTCTATGGAGCTAGGTTATTTATTGGCCGGTGTCGTGGGCGCGCTCGTTCCGCCTGTCGCCGGCGCGGGCGTGAAAGAATCGCTGCCGCCGGTGCTCGGCGAGCTCATCATGCCCGATGACGATTTGCCCGGTTTGGGCAAGGCCTTGATGTCGTCAGCGGTCAGCTGCGCAACAACGATTTTGTTGCTCTCATCGAACGTTGCTTGAGCGGCCGGCAATGACACCGTCTTGGCGCCGACCTTCACGTCGATCGATTGCGCTTGGCCGGTCGAGTCGACATGCACCTTTGACACCTTGCCGACTTTGGTTCCGTCCGACGCTTCAACCGATGCCGACTTGAGCGCCGTCCTCGGATTTTTGACGTCCGTGATGGCCGTGCCGGCTGCAGAGGCGCTGGCCGCAGGGACCGTCGCCGCAGTCGTGCCGGCGGCGCCCGTGCTGCTGGAAGCGGGCGGGGCGCTACTCGGTGCATTGGGAGTTGCCTGAGCTGTGGCCGCCATTGCTCCGCCGCACAGCGCGACGCAGGCGATACCGCTCAGCAATATTTGTCTGAGAAACATGTTTATCTCCTCTGTTTGCTTTGTTGCGCGGGCTCTCCCGCGCTTGCCCCTTCGCCCTCCATGCGTCCTCAACCAGCGGCGGCTGTTTCCGTTCCTTGCGCACTGCATCAAATATTTTGCGCAAACAAGTTTTCGCCCGATTTGAATTGTGGCGATTGTGAGTGCGTGCCGCGATCGAATATCTTCATCCTTAGAAGTGACGGTGATCGCGGAGATGAAATTGACGCAAGGCGGGGCCAAGCCCTGGGATAGCGACGAGAATGTGCAGGCTGTGTTGCGCGTGCGCGAGAAATCGCGGCAAGCACTGCTCGCAAGAGATTTCAGCGCACGCCGGGAGACGTACTCTTCCACCTATGTCGCACACACGCCGGATTACACGATCGTTGATGAAGAGGCGTTGATTGCCGCGCTGACCTCCGGGCGCGTAAGCTACGACTCCTCTGAGTATTCGCTCGAATATGCGAAGGTGCATGCGCCGGAGATGGTTGTGCTCATGGGCGTCGAAACTGTGATGCCGAGCGCGGGGCGCCCCAATGCGGGTTTGAAAGTTCCACGGCGGTTTACCGACATCTATCGAAAGGAGCGTGGCGAGTGGCGTCACGACATACGCCACGCGCACATTGCGGTTGCGGATTTGGCGCGCGGCGTTGTCCCGCCGTCATCGCCTGCGCGGCGGATTTCGAGTGATCCGCATGTGCGCCAAGTGCTCGATTATCGCAAGCGCACGCTCGACGGCCTGGGTGCTGGAACTTCGCGCGATCCGACAGGCCGATATGCTTCAACATTCATCGCCAATACGCCGCACGGCGCCATTGTGAGTGGGGCCGAGATGCGGGCCTTGTTTTCGGGCTCGATCGGCTATTCACGGGTTGAGCAGTCGATCGAATATGCGGCTCGACATGCACCGGATCTCATTGTCGTCATGGGCTGCGAGGTCGTCGTACCGCGTGAGGGAACGCCCAACGCCGGAAAGAACATTCATCGCCGCTTCTCGGATGTGTTTCGCCTGGAAGATGGCGAATGGCGTCATGATGTGCGCCACGCCAATATCTGGAAGATCGAATAACGCGAAGCCACTTGCGAAGACCGAGCTTGTCTTGAGGGCGATTTTTGCGCCGGTTGGGGCGTGAATTTGGCCGCGCGCCGCGCCCGCAAAATTACTTTTCCGCACTCGGATTCGCGACCCCATATCTTATGGGCGAGGCGGGCTTGGGTCCGTTCCCTCACGAGTTGAGATTGGAGTTACGGGTCGCGCAGCGGGGAAAGTATCCACGGAAATGAAAAAACGAATATTGGAGATTTGCTTTCAAGAACAACGGCCAAGCTTTGCGCCCGGCCACTGCCAAGTACATAAGTTGGGTGCGCCTAAAGCGAAATCGTGAGTTGGAATTACAATCGTCACGCGAGGCCCGCCTGTGGCGACCGTGGCGATCCAGGAAGCAAGAGCATGCTGCCTGGATTGCTTCCCCCGGGCTCAAGGCCGGGGTCGCAATGACGTCTCCGTTAAGGGACGATCAGGCTCTAATGTGTACGGGAGCTGGTGACCGTGTCGGCAGCGGCAACCTGGTTCGACGGATTGGCCTTGAGCGCCAGCTCGATCCGCCCGACTTGGTCGCGGAACCGGTTGAGTTCGGCGCCGGCGAGCTTGATGCCCGTGGCTTTCACGTTCATCGGGTTCACCTGTGCGCCCTTCTGCAGTACCTCGTAATGCAGATGCGGCCCGGTGGATTCACCTGTCGTGCCGACATAGCCGACAACTTGGCCCTGCGCGACGCGCGCACCCTCGCGAATGCCGGGGCCGTAGCCTTTGAGATGCGCGTACGCCGTCTCGTAGCCATTGTCGTGGCGAATTTTCACGTAATTGCCGTAAGTGCCGAAGAGCGATGCGCGCTCAACAATGCCTGCGCCTGCGGCATAGACATGCGTGCCCGGCGTTGCGGCGAAATCCACGCCCTTATGCATGCGCGTATAGCCAAGAATCGGGTGGAAGCGCATGCCATAGCCAGAGCTAATGTGCGCGCCATCGATCGGCGTGCGCATCAAGAAGGTGCGTGCGCTCTTGCCGGTTTGATCGTAGTAGTCAACGGTTTTCGCATCAGCCGAAGCATAGCGATAATAGGTCTTCACCTTTCCGCCGAAGCTCAAACGCGTGAACAAGATCTCTCCGCGCGCGGGGTCAGCATCGCCCTCGGCGTTTGTATATTGCGTGTAGTAGATCTCGAACGTGTCGTCGGGATGCAGATCGCGCTGAAAGTCGACATCGTAAGCGTAGATCTTGGTGAACTTGGCAACGAGCCTGCTCGACACACCTTGATCCTCGGCAGAGCTTGCAAGGCTCGACGTAATGACGCCGCGCGCAAGATAGGTGTGCGCAGTCAGCTCCTCCCGCTCGATTGTCGCGGTGTAGCTGCCTTCGGCGCTACGCTTGATTTCAACCCGCTGCTCGGGATCGAGCTGGACCGAAGCCGAGAGAAGCGGCCGCGCATCGTTTTCAGTAGGCGCGCCGCCAAGGTCGATGAGCATGTGCTGCGCCGGCTTGAGATGAAGCTTTGCACTGAGCTTTGCAGCTTTGAGCGCGCCGATCGCGGCTTGCGCGTCATCGCTGTCGACATTGAGCTTGTCGAATATGCCGAGCAGCGTGTCGCCGCTCGCAATCTTGTAATCGACATTGGCCGGCTGAGCGCCGAGATTGGCGACGAAATCGCCGATTGGATCGACATTGTCCTGCGGGTTGGAAGCGATCGCGCCCCGCTCGGCGGCAAGATTGGTGGTCCCGCCAAGTGTTGGTCTCAAAGCGACGGACGGAACATTCGTTCCGCTCAGCATGACTGAGGAACGAAACGTGTCCGGCGAGGAAAGGGCAGCGGTGAGCTTGATGGAGGCGATGGTGGTTGCGACCAGCGGCAGGGCCGCGAGAACGCTAAACATAAGCAGATTGCGATGATGATTAAGCGGGCTGGGCGATAAAACCCTTGATTGCCCTCGGCTGGCGGCTGAGTACGAGGTCAAACCATGGCTCCTCATTCTGCGGGGCCCGAGCAACGGAGCTCGGGAGATAACCCCGAGCACGCTATGCAATTATGATGCTGTTAACCCTGACTGCTTCGCGGGAAGCAATGCGAACGGGCCGAGAGTAGGAGTGAAGCACGCAAAGTTCCGTGAAATTAATACTTAAACCTGTCGGCAGGCCGCAAAAGTGTCAAGTTCCGCCGCGCCCCAAACCCTGTTAAGGGTCCAATGGTTAACGAATTCTTACTTGATTCGCCGCCCGCTGTGGAAATGCGTGGCCTCTCAGGGGGCGATGAGGCCTTCCTTGGCCGCTTCTTTCGAGTAGGGAAAGACGATTCGGCGGTCCGGCTGGCAGATGCCCGAGTCCTTGTTTTCATACTCGAGGCGGCTGAGAAGATCGCGGATCATTGCAACGCGCGCGATGCGCTTATCATCGGCGCGAACCACGATCCAGGGCGCTGCTTCGTGGCTGGTGCGCCGGAACATCGCGTCGCGTGCAAGCGAGTAATCGTCCCAGTGCTTCTGGGCGGCCTGATCGATCGGGCTCACCTTCCATTGCGTGAGCGGATCATTCTCGCGCTCCGCGAGCCGCTCCTTTTGAACGGACCTGCTGATGTCGAGATAGTATTTGAGGAGAATGATCCCGTCGCTGACGAGGAGAGTTTCAAAGTCGACGACAGCGGCCATGAACTGCTCGTATTCGCGGTCGCTGCAGAATCCCATTACGTGCTCGACCCCGGCGCGGTTGTACCAACTACGGTTGAACACCACGAATTCTCCGCCTGCAGGCAGCTCGCCATTGAAGCGCTGGAAGTACCACTCGGTGTTTTCGCGGTCCGATGGCTTGGCGACCGCGAACACTCTGGTTTCGCGCGGCGCCATGTGCTGTATGAGGCGCTTGATCAGCCCGTCTTTGCCGGCGGCGTCGCGCCCCTCGATAATCAGAAGCACGCGGTCTTGCTGCGCGATCAGCCGGTGCTGCAGCTTCACGAGCTCGATTTGCACGTCCTTGAGGGCGGACTTGTATTCGGACCGCGAAAGGATCGGATGGGTGAGGTCGGGCTCTTTGCTCTTGTGGCTCATCGGTTTTCCGATGGTCGGTAAATCCGGAAAGGAACGTTCATTCTGAGTCGGCGGTCTTACCAAGCGCCCACATTCGGCATCGAAGCCCAAGGCTCCTGTGGGGGAAGCGCGGCGCCCTCCTGAAGGATCTCGATCGAGATGTTGTCGGGGGAGCGGACAAAGGCCATCCGCCCATCGCGTGGCGGGCGGTTGATCGTCACGCCCTTGGAGTGCAGCCGTTCGCAGATCTCGTAAATGTTGGGCACTGAATAAGCGAGATGGCCGAAATTGCGGCCTCCCCCCAACTCCTCCGGGTCCCAATTGTAGGTGAGCTCGACTTGGGCATCCTCCTGGCCTGGCGGGGCGAGGAACACGAGTGTGAACTTGCCGTGCGCGTTTTCCATGCGCCTAAGCTCCTTGAGGCCGAGCTTGTTGCAATAGAAATCGAGCGAGGCCTCGAGATTGCTCACGCGCACCATCGTGTGCAGATACCGCATAGTCGTTCTCCCTTCAATTCCCCGGGGCGATTATCGGCAATCGGACCGCGCCTTGTCACCTCCAAATCGCGCAAGGTAGGGTCCTTGAGCGTTTCGGAGGCGGGGTTCATTGGGCACCGGCAAGGATTTTACCAGCGACAATGCGGCAGGCGCGGCGCCCGCTGTGATCGAGGCGATTGCGCACGCGAATACCGGCACCGCGCTGGCCTATGGCGATGATCCGTACACGGCGAAGCTTCAACTCAAGCTCGCCGAGATATTCGAACACGATGTGACGGTCTTGCCCATGTTCACGGGAACCGCAGCCAACGCGCTTGCGCTCGCATGCTTGGCGCCACCATTCGGCGCCGTGTTTTGTCATTCCGGCGCGCACATCTTCACCAGCGAGTGCGGCGCCCCTGAGTTTTACACCGGAGGCGCAAAGCTTATTCCGATTGATGGCGATGAGGGTCGCATCGATACATGGGCGCTCGAAAAGGCACTTGCCGACCTCGGTCGCGGGGTCATGCATCACTTCCAACCGGCGGCGCTGAGCCTTACTCACGCGACCGAAAGCGGGACGCTCTATGACCCCGCCCAAATCACCGAGCTTTCCGCAATTGCGCATCGTGAGGGCCTCAAGGTTCACATGGATGGCGCGCGATTGTCGAATGCGCTTGCCGCCCAGGGCGTGAGCCCAGCCGAGGCGACGTGGAAGTCAGGCGTCGATGTATTGAGCTTCGGTCTTACCAAGAACGGCGGAATTGCCGCCGAGGCAGTCGTGTTTTTCGACGAAGCGCTCGCGGCCGAAGCGCGCTTTCGCCAGAAGCGCGCCGGCCAAGTCGCCTCCAAGATGCGGTTTATCTCGGTTCAGCTTCTTGCTTTGCTTGAGGATGGCCTGTGGCTCGCTCTCGCGGCTCACGCGAATTCCATGGCGTTGCGCCTGGCAATGGCTGCGCGCGCGGCGGGCGTCGAAGTCGCTCTTCCCGCCGAGATCAACGAGATTTTTCTCAAACTTGACCGAACTGTGGCGGACCGTTTGCGCACCGACGGATTTCTATTTCATCCTTGGGACGCTGAACCGGCGCAAGGCCTTGGCACCTATCGATTTGTTGCTTCGTTTGCGACCGAGCTAGCCGACATTGATGCGTTGATAGCGGAGCTGAGGCGTAGACAAGAGTGACATTATTCGGCCACAGGGCTTAAGAACATGGTTTCGAATCTCTCAACAAATTAGACACTCCTTAGTAGTCGCCCGGATATTCTCGTGATTGCTTTGTTAACAGCGTCATGTGCGGGACATGCGGCGACGGAAAACGCGAATTACATTTTCCCGGCTGGATCAAGACCAGCTCAACGAAGTCATCAAGGCTCACGAGACGTTCCTCTCTGGCCATGTCGGCGGCGCGCGCGCGACGCTTTCGTATAAAGATCTGTCCGGCCTTACGCTGCGCGACCGCGATTTGACCGATGCCGATTTCACCGGCGCTGTGCTCAATCGGACGGATCTTGATGGTGCCAAGCTTAATTCAGCCACTCTGTTCGGCGCCGACCTCAGGCGCGCGAGCCTTGTCGGCACGAGTCTCCGCCGGGCTGATTTGCGCGGCGCCAGTTTGCGCGGCGCGGATCTGACTCGCGCGGATCTGTATGAAGCGGACTTGCGGGAAGGCTCGATTGCGGAGCGCGACTCCAAAGGCAATCTCAAATTTCTCCAGCATGACGATGTAGGGCCCGCGGAACTGCCGGCGGCACTGCTCGCGAACAGCAATCTCGAAAACGCGAAAATGGCGGGCATCGTTGCCGTTCAGGCCGACTTCACCGACGCCATCATGCGCAACTGCCGCCTTGTGCGCGCGAATTTGCGTCAAGCGCGCCTCACGGGCGCCGTGCTCGAATATGCCGATCTTTCGGGCTGCGATCTCACGGGAGCCGATCTTGAGGGCGCGGTGCTCACTGGTGCACGGCTCGATTTGGCCGTGCTGGATCAAGCCAACCTGCTCGATGTGCTCACTGACGGCGACACGAAGCTGAAGGAGGCGCTGGGCGCGCCGATCGGCGAAATCCTCGGTGGGCATGATGAATGGGTGCGCACTGGCGGGTCAACCGGCAAGCCGTGCACATTGCCGGGCATTGATCTGCGCGAGGTCAAGACGCTCGAGGGCATGAATTTAGCGGCGCTGGTCGCCCCAAATGCGATCTTCTACGGCCTCGACATGCATGGCGTTCGCTTGCAAGGCGCGCAGCTCATCGGCGCGGATTTGCGGTCGGCGAATTTGTCGGGTGCGGATTTGCGCGGCGCTAACCTCAAGAACGCAAAGCTCAATGGCGCGAACTTCAAGGGCGCGCAGTTTGGCCCGCTGGAGCTTGCGCCAAATCGCTTTATGCCGGCGCAGCTCGAAGGCGCGAAGGCGCGTTATGCCGATTTCGAAGGCGCCGATCTAACGCAGGCGCGGCTCAGCAAGATCGACGCGTCCTACGCCAATTTCGTCGGCGCGAATTTGAAAGGCGCGGATTTTTCGGAGGCGCATCTCGCCGGCGCTATGATTTCGCATTCGAGCTTCATCGAAGCGATCTTCGTCGGCGCGACCGGCGTGCGCCTGATGCGCGGCTAGTCTACTGCGCCGCCATCATTCGCATCGGCACTGAAATCGTGCGCGATTTGATGAAGGCGCCAATGCGGCCGAGCGATGCTTCCGCCTCGGGGATTTTCTCGAACAGCTGGAAGACGTGCGGCATGCCTTCGAAAACTTCCACGCTGATGTCAACACCGGCCCGGTGGCCTTTGTCGGCGAGGCGCGCAGCATCATCGCGCAGGATTTCGTTTGCGCCGGCGTGAAGGAGCATCGGCGGCAGGCCTGCGAGATTGCCGTAAAGCGGTGAAGCGAGGGCGTTGGTGGGCAAGGCACCCTTGAGATAATTCTGTGCGCAATAGGCAAGGAGCTCGATCGAGAGCAGCTTATCCTTCTCCGCGTTCTTGATCAGCGTGCGGCCCGAAAGCGCGAGATCCGTCCACGGCGAAAGCGCGACGATTGCGCCGGGCATCGGCGCCTTGTTGTCGCGCAGAGCAAGCGCCGCAGCGACCGCCATGCCGCCGCCGGAGCCATCGCCCGCAAGGACAATCCCGGAGGGATCAAGGCCTTGCAGAAGCAGCCACTTGTAAGCCGCGAGCGTGTCTTCAAGCGCGGCTGGGAAAGGATGCTCGGGCGCCAGGCGATAATCGATGAACAAGGCGCGCGAAGAGGCCGCCGTCGCGAGCCGCGCGACCAAAT